>JAHDWY010000080.1:5643-10809 GCA_023384315.1 Candidatus Hydrogenedentota bacterium
GGGCGCTGGCGCGGCGACTCCCCGCCGCAGTCGCCGCCCACGCCCTCCTGACTCGCGCCGGCCGGATCGTCCCAGCCAGGCCGGTCGATCCAAGCGACTGAACTCGCCTTGCCGAGCTGTTCGTTCACCGGGGTGCTCCGATGGGTGCTGGGGAATATCGAGGCCATCGCCGCAAAGGCATGGGATTGTCCAAACAACGTGTATCGCATGATTATAATCAGCAGGAAAAACCAGGCCGAGACTTTTGCAAACGCCACAACAAGAACCACGACGCGAAGATTCGGTATCGGAATATCCGCAATATGGCCCACCTGGGCCAGCGAGAAGTTCAGGAAGGCAACCAAACCGACGATGGAAAACTGCAACGCCCGGGCCTTCGCGTCGATTCGGGACAACCCCGCCTCCAGGCACCGGTGGTACGCAAAAAGACCCAAGTAGGCCGAGAAGGCCAAGGTAATCAGGTGCGGACTGTTTACCATGGCGTTCAGCACGCTGACCTGACCCAGGTCCCGGAGTGTAAAAAAGAGCCGCTCCGGCTCCAGCCCGGCTAAGAAGAACACGGACCAGATTGCGGCCGCGGGCAGGGACCATGGGTCCCACTGTTTTACCGTTTGCGACAATTTGTAACTCCGGCGTTGGCAGGCGAATGGGCGTCCCGGCGCGTTGTGACGGGGTGCTCGGTCATGCAGACGCGAACACAACCCTCCATAGGATCGGAACTCCATAGGCCATGCGAATTGTTCTCCAGCAATGGTATCACATGGCCCGGCCGGAGACGAGAAGCGTCACAACCCGGAACGCAGGACGGCATCGCAGATGGGGCCCCGGGACTTGTGCCCTTTCAGAACGAGATGGCCGTAGTTGTGGCTGCCCCGGAGCTTGCGGACGATCCAGTTCAGGGCATTGTTGGATTCGTTCAGGTACGGGTTGTCGACCTGGCGCGTGTCGCCCAGACAGATGCATTTCACGTTCTCGCCCATGCGCGTGAGCAGCGCCCGAATCTCCGTTCGCGACAGGTTCTGCGTTTCGTCGATGATGACCACCGCATCCTCAATGTTCATTCCGCGAATGAATGCGAGCGGGAGGATTTCGAACCGCGCGGAGTCGTACTTGGACTGTTCCGCCTTGGGATCGGCGAAGATCTTGTTTGCCGGGCGCAAGGCATGAAGCTTCGCCGTGAGGCCGTGCAGATAACTCACGTAAGGCTCGATCTTTTCCGCCACATCTCCGGGGAGAAATCCCATCTTGGTGCCGATTTCGATCATGGGTTTCAGCACATAGATCTTATTAAACCGTTTTTGCTCGAGCGTCAGGTACAACGCCGCGGCCAGTGCAAGAAAGGTCTTCCCGAAGCCGGCTTCGCTTTGCAGGGTGACGAGATCGATGCGCTCGTTCAACAGCAGTTCGAACGCGAGATTCTGATAGACCGTGCGCGGCTTGACCTTCCAGATTTCGTGCTCGTACTCGATGACGCGGGGCCCTTCGGGTCCGTGGAATAGGGGCTTGCCTTCGTGCCACTCAAAACAGTTGGGGTATGGCTCCTCCCCTTCGGCGACAAAGCCTGTATAGTGCTGCGATTCCGATTCGAAGGGATTGGAACTCTTGAACTCCTGGCTCCGAACTCCGCTGTGCTCCGCCAACAATTGCAGAATTCGGTCGTTGGTGACCAGGATAGGGTCGTCCATCCCCCCGCTCTTGATGTCTTTGAGGATTTGCAGGTCGACGTTGGGCAGCGGTTCCGTTCCGTTCTGGCCGATAATCTTGATGACACTGAAATTCTCGCGAATGGAATCGACGGCTTTCGCCACGAGATGTTGGACCCGCGGTTCTTTCTTCAGCTTGTCCAATTCCAACAACACGTGAAACGGTATACTGACCGAGTTCTCCTCCCCATTTCGCAGGATGCGAATACAATTTGGATCTTCCAGCAGCGCGTTGGTGTCCAGAACGTAACTCTTCTTCATGAATTCGCCTCCAATACGAAAGAGCGGGAAGAATCGTGTCTAAGATCGCCCGGACGGTGAAAGACGCCGGCAAACCGGCGTACAAGAGCAGAGTTTGGTGAGATCTCGGTGAGCGAGTCCCGGAGAACTTCGGGCAGAACGGCGGCGCTGCCGGCCGGCGCTACTACAGGTCCATCGGGATTCACAGCCGCGCCTGGAACCATCCGCTTCCTCTCGGACGCCCAATCCCGAGGAGGGGCGCTCGTTCGGCAGTACTTGCCGGATGACCATAGGTGGCGTCCGGCGCTTCGTTGGACTCCGCGTGCGTCTATGTCGCGCTTCCTTGGCCCGGTCGCTGCCGCAGGGGATTCCTCGGTCCGGGGCATCCGGCCGAAGGCGCAGCGCCTATTCCAACTGGCGGGGCGGAGAGGTCAGCCTGCCTCACCACCCTTCCATTACGAGCATACCATACAAGATGTAGGATTGCTATAGCCGAAACTACAACATATTGAATTTATGGATTTACTCAGAACGGAAAAGGTGATGGTGGCGGAGCATCGCGTGGTATAGTACGCGCCGCAACTTCGGGGGTCTCCAATGTATCCCATACTCCTCGATTTTTTCGGGATTACAGTAAGCTCCTATGCAGTCGCCCTCTCAATTGCCGTTGTAGCTTCCGCTGTTGCCACCGTCCGCGAGGCGGAACATCGGGACGTTCGCTTCAGCTATTGGACGGCGGTGGGCGCCCTTCTCGGGGGACTGGTGGGAGCCAGGGCGTTCTGGATTCTCCAATTCAGCGAATGGACTAATCTTGGGCACGCGGCGATCATGTGGGCGCCGGGGATGGTCCTGTACGGGGGCGTTCTGGGCGCCGTTGCGACGCTTGTCGTCTTATCCCGGGTTCAAAGGCAGGCCTTGCTACCGGTGTTGGACGTGGCAGCGCCACACGCCGCCCTGGGCGAGGGTATCGCACGAATTGGGTGCTTTCTCGCGGGGTGCTGTTGGGGCGCGCCTTGCGCCGTTCCCTGGGGCGTCCGGTTTCCCGCAGGCAGTCTGGCGTACGGCGCGCAACTCGAAGCGGGGCTGACTGACGCATCGGCGACCCATTCGCTGCCAGTCCATCCCACCCAACTTTACATGACAGTGGGATTGGCCATCGGCTACTTCGCGTTGCGCGGCATACTGCATCGTCCCCACCCGAACGGCCTCGTCCTCGCCTCGTATCTCGCGTACTACGGCGCGCTTCGATTCGCCGTCGAGTGCGTTCGGGGCGACAGCACGCGGCCACTCTGGGGAATGACGCTCTCGCAAGCGATGAGTGTTATGCTGCTCGTGGCGGGTGTAACGGCAGTGGTCGTACTCCAACGGATTGACCACCGTACCAATGCCGGCAACAACCGGTAGCCACGCGGCATACCTTCCTTGCATGGCTGCTCGCTCCTGCGTATTCTGCTTGGTGCAAACCATTTTTCCGGCAAAACTTGTCAAACATTGGAGATGCAATGAAGAGATTGATTTCGTGGAATGTAAACGGCATTCGCGCGGCGGGCCGAAACGGTTTTCTGGAGTGGCTGGACCGGGAGAAACCGGACGTCGTTTGCGTGCAGGAGATAAAGGCGAATTCGGACGACGTGCCCCAGGACCTGCGCGAGCCCAAAGGCTATGCAAGTGTCTGGCAACCGGCGAAAAAGAAGGGGTACAGCGGCGTTGCGACCTATTTTCGGGTCAAGAGCGAGCCGCTGTCGGTCGCAACCATGGGTATCGGCGAATTCGACGATGAGGGACGAGTGCAACTCGTCGAGTATAAAGATTTCACGGTCGTCAATGCATATTACCCCAACGCCCAGGCAGAGCGCGCGCGGCTGGACTACAAGCTGGGATTCTGCAAGGCCATGCTCAAGTTGTGCAATAAGCTGCGCAAAGCCGGCACCAACCTGGTCATTTGCGGCGACTACAATATCGCCCACAAGGAAATCGACCTGGCGCGTCCGAAGGACAACCGGAATAGTCCCGGTTTCTATCCTGAGGAATGCGCGTGCATGGATGAATTTGTTCAAGCGGGTTATGTGGACACCTTCCGGCATTTCAATCCGAATCCCGGGCACTACACCTGGTGGTCGTACCGGTCGCGGGCGCGGGAGAAAAACATCGGCTGGAGAATTGACTACCACTGCGTGAACGCGGAGTTTCTGCCGAAGGTCAAGTCTGCTCACATTCACGCGGACATCATGGGTTCCGACCATTGCCCCGTTTCTATCACGGTGAATTAGGCACATGAAATCGCAAGTCACCACCAAGCACGGCGACCATGGAGAAACAACGACTCTGGCCGGCGAGAAGGTGTCCAAATCGCACGCGATTGTGGAATGTACGGGCTGTATCGACGAGGCGCGCGCCTGGACGGCCCTGGTCCGTCAACGTCTCACCTCGGCGAATCTCGAAGATGCCGCCCACTGGCAAGACTTTCTCCTGTGGTTGCTGCACGTGTATTTCGTGATCGGATCCGCATGCAGCGACCCCGCGAACCGGCGGCCCACCTATCACCCTCGCGTTCTTGGGCAAGCAGATATCGAGCGCCTCGAAGCAGAACAACAGCGGCTGGAAGATCGGGTCAAGCTGCCACGCCAGTTTGCCGCGTCCGGGGCAAATCCGGTGGCCGCGGAATGCGACGTCCTGGTTACGGTGGTCCGCCGCATGGAACGGTCCGTGGTTCGACTGCGGGAATCGGTCCCCGATTTCGATGCGACAGCCATTCTCATATTCGTCAACCGTCTCAGCGACACGCTGTTTATGCTGGCGCGGTATCTGGACGGAGGCGTCCACGTGCCGGTCGACTACCGGCTGCTCGATACGGACATGGAGTAGTTGCCGGCAATGAAGCAACGGAAGTCAGCGTAAGTCATGGCGAAATTCCTGCCGCTCTTTCCACTGCAATTGGTGGTGTTCCCGGGAGAGAAGCTCAAACTTCACATTTTTGAACCACGTTACAAACAACTCGTTGGCGAATGCCAAGGTGAAGGGATTACGTTTGGGATACCGGCATATCTCGAAGGGCGGGTCGCCGAGTTTGGAACGGAGATGCGTCTCCTAAATATCTTCCGCACCTACGAAAACGGCGAGAAGGATGTGCTGGTGGAAGGCGTCGCCGCGTTTCAACTGCTGCGATTTCAACGCGCGATACCGGACAAGCTCTATTCCGGGGGCGATGTGTTAGTCATCGAGA
>JAHDWY010000081.1 GCA_023384315.1 Candidatus Hydrogenedentota bacterium
CCGTATACGTGGAATCCGTTGACATACCCCATGTCAACAGTTCGTTCGGGATCTCGGTGTACGAACCATCTTGGAGGTCTATGGTCAAGGTCCTGCCAGGATATGCGCACCGCGGGCGGGCTCGCGCCGGCTTGGTTCGGTGGAACAAAAACAAACTGGCTATACGCGCGGCAGGCATACGGCTGCGACCTTCCACAATCGTCCCCGGCATTCACCCAATCGTGCGCGAGCGTCACGCGAAAGCCAAACGAATCTCCACATTCCGTGGGCTCGGACTCGCACTGAACCAGGCGCCATCGGTGATCCTCCAACGACTTCGCCAGGGGGTACACGGGCGACGATTCCAATACGTTAAAGGCAACTGGGACTCCCGAGGTCGCGTCGAGCAGGCGCGCCGCCGGAACCGTCATCAAGAGGTACCAACCGGCAAGCAACGCTGCGCCAATCGTGGTCCGTAGCAGGGGTTTTACCGGAAAGGGCCGGTTCAGCCGCTGAATCAACCATTCGTATACCCAGTCGACAAAACAGACAAACATACTTCCCCCATTCCGGTTTGCGCCGGAACTCTCAGTGATTCGTCTGCGACTTCCTTCTGTCCTCTAGGACGTTTCCCGGAGGCAAAAAGTTATACCGATCAGAATTTTTTCTTGTGATGAAGTTGGTTGACTCTCTGGGAAGCTAATGACGGCGAGGTCATGAAGCGATCAGTGATCCGGCACGGTTGCCGTCACCAATCCGCGGATTAGCCATAGTTGAAGAGCGAAGGGAACCGGAACCGCTCGGTTCGGACGAGATCTCCAGATACGATATCCACGTATACGGCAATGGAGTCATCGCTCTCCACATCTTCGGGGCTGACCAGACACAATGCGCATGGCTGCGTTGGAGCCGGACTGTGGAGAAGTTTGCCGACCCGGTCGGGTTGCACGTAGGAAAAGAATGCGGCGGGCAAGAGGATACATTGCGGTGCATACGTCCCGAGGAGATCGTTGCCGGCCATTTCCCGGCGGATATGCTCCGATACGGCTGCGCAAACTGCTGGTGAATCTGCCCAGTCCTTGGGCAACGCTTCCGGCAGAATGGTCAGGTCTTGAGGAAAAGCTCCGTAACACGCGAACACGTACTCTACTGCCGGCAGGGAAAGTTGTCTGGCAGCCGTCTTCGCCCATCCCTTAGGTTTTCCGTTCGCCACGCGCACGAGGTACACCTCGTTCGCCTCTTCTGAGTAGAAATCAAAGTGCCACGCGGCAGCCGTACCATCCATATTCACGTCGCGTTCACTGTCCATGACCGACGCGTACACGCAGCAGAGGACTGCTGACCGCGCGTGGGGCCAATTCTGCGGCGTCAATTGCTCCTCCGCCAATCGGTACGCCTCTCGGGCCGTCATCGACGAGCCACCGCCACCCAGTAGTCCCTTTAGAAATCCCATAACGTCCCGCTGGTTGACCCTGCTGAAGCGAGAGTCATCGCTTCTCACCGCCAAAATGCGTTACGTCGATGCTCGCGGCCCGGGGAGGCTGCGAGAAATGCTCCCGAGATAACGTGTGTGAGTACTGGCTGCACTGCGGACTTTCCATGACGCTTGTTTGTGCGTGCGAGAAATCCCGGATAGGGTTATGAAAGCGCCATTGGCGGGCAATGTCAAACTTCGCCGGAATTCGAGCGTTCCCGGTGTTGCGTCACTTTCACGAGAATGCGCGCGTGCAGGCGCGATGACCGCGACTGAAGAAGCGGGCCGCGAGCTATATGTGCGAATTCCACACGGCGGCGCGCATGCCTGATGAATAGATGGGTTCAAGTTCCGCGCGGTACGGATTGGTGCTGAGCGCCCGATATACGTGGACTCGCATGTTCGGGTCAGCGCACAGCTCGCGAATGAGGCTCGCGCTCTCGGGCCCGGGGATTCGCACGAGCAAGGAGCAGATGCTGTAGCGGCTGCATTCGCAACTGCGCGCGATGGCCCGCCGCAACACCGGTACGGCAACGTGATCGTGGCTCGCGATCAAGCGAAGAATCTTCAATCGACCGAACTCGCTCCCGCAACGCTCATGACGATCCTCAAGCAGGGCAAGCAAATCGGAACCCCCATCCGTTCCCAGGCGTTGGTGCGCGAGTTCCAGCTGCGGTACGGTCATCTTTCCGTACACGGCATAACCGTGCGAAGTCCCGAGATAGCGCACCGTGCGGTCACCCTCTTCCTCGATCCACGCCGGCGGTTCGTCGTTAAGCCGGTTCCAACGGATGCGCAGTTCCTCATCCGGAACGCCGGTGGGTTGAACGGGAACGAGAAACAACTCCTGGTACGTCTGCCGGAATTCAGGCCTGGCGAAGGAATTGTCCGGTGGACTGACCAACCAAACATGCTGAAGCACTACCGTGTACCCTGACACATCGCCGCATTGCGACGGGGTGTCGTCGCAATGAACGATTGTCCAGTGGTTATCCTCCAGGCGAGATGCCAACCCAAATACGGGCGAGGATTGCGCAACGCGAAAGCCCTCATCGGGCGAAACGCGAATCGCGTGAGACGAGGATTCAGGCACGATGGTCAAGGCATACCAACCCGCGAGGATGAGAAGAAAGAAAGAGGCCTTAACCAGTTGCGCGGGCGAAGGCAGTTGGAACTGCCAGGCGCCAAGCCAGCCGCGGACGCGGTCGACGGCATCGAAAAACATGGTACTACCCAAATACGTACTGCGAAACTCGCCAGTACTGCGGTTCCCCTCTGGTGGGTATCTGTATTTTACCGTAAGAGCTTGAACACTTACAAATTTCACACAGAACTCACACTGGGCAGATTTCCGTGTAACCCTTTCGACCTGCCGGCGTCTTATGATGTAGAAGAAGTCAGGAGTGACCCAATGTCGGATGCCGAAGCCATACAAGCCGTACGGAATGGGGATAAGGACCGCTACGCGGAGCTGGTTCACCGCTATCAGCGCATGGTCTATGCCATTGCCTGGAGCCGTCTTGGAGACCGGGACCTCTGCGAGGATGCCGCCCAGGAGACCTTCGTCAAGGCGTACCGCTACCTTATGGCCCTGCGGAACCCGGCGAAGTTCCCCGGCTGGCTGGCACGCATTGCCCAGAACGTGAGCACATCCATCCTGCGCTGCCGGAAACGAGAATTGGATAAGCGGGAACGCTGGCGGCTCGAACAACCGGAACCCGCGACCAATAGGGACGTGCCGGATGACGCTCCGCTATCGGAAACGTTGCGCGAAACGCTGGCCGAACTTCCGGATCAGCATCGTGAATGCCTTGTGCTCTACTACCTCGAAGGCAAGAGCGTACGCGACGCGGCGGAACTGCTTTCCATTTCCGAATCCACCATGAAGACCCGTCTCCACCGCGCGCGACAGGCACTGCGCGGCAGGTTGGAAGAAAAGCTGGAAGACTCCCTCGCCGCACTCGGACCGCGCAAAAACTTCTCCGCCGGGGTTATTGCTCTATTGCCGTCGTCACCATGGCTGGCGGGCGCGGGAGTGGGAGGGGCGTCCATTGGCTCAAAGCTGCTCACCGGACTCGCCCAGTTCACATTGCTCCCCATGGTCCTGTTCATGTCGCTGTTTAACGTGGCCTTTGCGGCCTTATTCTTCGGGTGGCTCGGCAAACTGGAATCGGCCAATCTCGCACCCGGCCCGGGTCAACGCGCCCGTCAACAGGTAATCCGCCGCAACGTATTGCTCCTCGTTGTTGCCGGCGCAAGGGCGATATTCTTTTCGTTTTCATTTTCATTTCGCGGCAATCCGGTCATGGTCTTCCAGCTTTTGGTTCCGCTCTGTGCCTGGGGTACCTACCGGACCCTTCGCTTCCTGCGTGTCAACCGCACGCCCTTCGCCTACGGGCAAGTATTAGCCAACGCAACGTTCACGCTTACTTCCCTCCTCATCGGGTTTCTTCACGCGCCCTTCTGGATCTTTTTCGTCGCCATGCTGCCGCTGAACGTCGTCCTCTACTACGCCAACAAGAGCCGGCCCGCCCGGCACGACTACAACCTGTTCCTGCGCGCGGCGCAAGGCATGCTTGGCATAGTGGAAGAGCGAAGGGCATCCACTCCGCACGCCACGACTACGGAACTGCGCGCATTCGCACGCTTCCTGGGCGGCCGGTTTCTCGTATTGGACTACACGATTCGCGAAGGCTCGCTCCGCTTGCACCTTCCGCCCGTGAAACCCGCTCTTCGGCAGTACTTCGGCTTCAATGGATCGAATTCGACGGTGTTGCTCCGTCCGGGTGGCCGGGCCGAAGCACAACTCGGCGAACGTGACCGCAAGAATCTGGCAACAACGATCGAATCGCCCCTGCGCGAAATTACCGAACTCGAAGCCACCGTTTCCGGCGCGGTTTCAGAAGCACTCCACCTCTTCATGGATGGTCAGACCGCGCAGGCGGAAGTCCTGCTCCAGTCGGAAGGGGACGCCGCCATTTTCCGGAAACCTGTCGGCGACAGCGCCGAACACCGCGCGCGAGGGATTCTCGCCATCGTGGCGGCAGTTTTCCTGCTCGCATTTAGTTTGTTCGCCGCATTCTGGCAACTGCCGCCGCCGATCCGCATGACTCGCGACCATGTCAACGAAGCCATCGTCGCGTGGGGGAACGATTACGACCGCCGCTGGGTGGCCTTTCACACCATAGTGACGGCCGATGCGCCGCTCCCGCTTGATGCGCTTGCAGCACCCGCTCGTGCGGCCTATCGAAATGCCGCCATCCAAATCCTGACGGAAGGCCGTGTCGATGCGGACGGGCGCGCCACAAACGCGCTGTTCGGTGCCGAAACGCTGTACAACGTCATCCAAAGCAAGCTACTGTCCGATTCGGAACTCGCGTCACTGGGCATTGACAGCAAAACGGTCCGTCAAGCGTTGACCGGCACGAATCAGGTTCGGCTCGATCATCTCTTCATTCTATGGAATGAGGCTGAGGGGGCCTACGTCTATCCGGGGTCCGTAATGACCATCGCCCGGCGCTTGGCCTGCCTGAAACACTTTGGCTGCCTCGATCTCGTCGACTCGGATCGTCTCGCGCAACAACTCGCCGATCGGCAGGTTACGCCCGCCTGGGAATTGCGCGATGAAAGTTTGGATTGGAAGCGCGCCCAAGGCCTTTTCCTGTTCATGTTCTGCGATCGCGTAGGCACCTTCGGGACCCGGGCTGCGCGTGTAGAAGTGGCCCGCCTCGACCTCATCGACCGCGAAGCCTGCATCGAGGGCATCCTCCGCTTCCACAACGGTCGCGGCGAATTCGGCTCCCTCTGGCAACGCGACGATGAAATCCGAATCTACCCCAGCACCAAGGCCAACGCCGTCTACGCCATGGAGTCCCTGCGCATCCTCAACGCCCTCGACCGCATCCCCGACTTTACCCGCTGGAACCTCAAGCCCGAAATCATCGTCACCGATCGCAACCAACCCATCGCTGACAACATCTCCACACCCGACGCAATTCGTACGTGGGCCTGCCAAAAACGCATGGAACTCGTCCGCGCCACGTACCAGTTGCCACAACACGAATGGCGGCCGCCACCAGTTAGTCCGCGATTAACGGACGAAACACGCGCGCGCGAATCTCGGGTTTCCTCAACAACGCGGCCTGCAAGAATGTAAAACTGTACACCAGGTGGCCTTCGTACCCGCAGGTGTTGCCTTCCCAATCCATGAACTCCGCGCCGAGGGGAAACTGGTCGATGACGCCGTTCTGAAAACCGCCGCCGTTGGGAAACGCGCCATCCACCTGGCGTTTGAGCATGGCATTGAGGATGCGATCGGCTTTCTCGGTCTCGCCGACCATGTTCAACGCGGTGATGAAGTAGTAGGTGTCGCTCACGCAACAGCCCCCGTTGAGGTATTGCTGAAAGGTATCGCTGCCGTCGTCCAGACCCGGTTGACCATAGGACCGATCGCGCCCGGGTTTGGGTTGCGAGTAATCGCCCTTCCGCACCGGGATCAGCGTGAGCGGCGTCCCAATGGAGAAGTTAGAGAACCCGACCCCTTCCATCTTCGCCCAGAGTTTGTTGAGCATGCTGCGGCCGTTCTCCGCCTCGACCAGTCCGTACAGGATCGCGATGCTCGTGTTCATGGGCGCGGCGAGATCGTGGAGTTCGCCGTCCTCGCTCCGCCACCACGCCATCCACCCCGTCTTTGGATTGAACAGCGCGGGCTGATACGCGGCCTTCAATTTCTCCGCAAGCGCGTTGTACCGCGTCGCCTGTTCCGTGCGGCCCAGTTTCGATTCCAGATCCGCCAACCCGCGCCACGCCCGGTAGGTCAGCGCGTTGCAGTACCCGTCCTTGTGCCCCGTGTTGATCGTGTCATAGGCCGACCCGCCCAGGCGCCCCACCTGCGTCCCATAGTTGCCGGAGTACTTCGTCTCCACGAGTCCGTCGCCATCCACGTCCCGCTCGGCCAGATACTCCGCGAGCCGCTCCAGCGTTTCGATCCGGCGCTCTAACCACGCCCGATCGCCCGACGCTTCCACATAGCACCACGCGCCAATCAGCGGACCCGCATTCGCATCCGGCATTCCTGTCACGTCGCGCCACGACCGCATCTCGCCCGACGGTTCGATCCCGTGATCCAGCCACCAGTCGAGCGTATTGCGGAGCAGGGGAGCCGCGTTGATCCCGTCAGCCAACTCCGGCGCGAGCAACACGTGGTCCGACATCATGTGCAACACGCAACTCACGGGATCGCTCACGACGTTGTTCGCCAACAAGCCCGGCGGCGCGTATTGCGGACGCTCCGCGCTCCCCCATTCGGCGCTCGGTTGCAGCATGTTCAACCACCCGCGCCGGATGGCCCGCCACAGTGCTTCGTCGTTCAGCCCGACAGGCATGGGCACCTGCGACGGCTCCAGCGTAAACACCACGCGATCCGCGTCGGCGACCGCCCATTCCAGGGTAAAGTCGACCCGGTTGTCGCCTTCCCGCGTCCCCGTCAGACGCCCCGTCACCGCATCGCCCGGTTCCGCGCTCAGCCGCATAGCTCCCAGGTCCGGCGCATTGATCAACACCGGCAACCGCATCCGCGCGCCATCCATCCACTCCGACGGCAACACCGTAGTAGCCGTCGCTTTCGGATCGAAGGGGAAGGTCATTCGCACCGCCGTGAGGTTGGCATTTTCCGGCTTGACCAAGTCGATACCAAGATCAATGCGCACGCCGGAACGCGAGATTGTCCATGCGACAGACGCGCCCTCCCCGAGATCAAATCGGTAGACATTCTCCGGCGCCTTGTGTGGTTCGATTCTCGCAGGAAACGCGGTCGCCGCCGACCACTCCCCGTCCATTCGCAGATCCAACCGGACCGGTGCATACAAAAGGTTCAACGAATCCCGCGAACCGCCCTCCGTGTCCCAACTCAGGAAATCGATCCCGGCCTCGTCGTCCCACTCCATCCGCGCAACCGGCTCACCGGACGGAACTGCAATCCCATCCAGCAACCCCGCCGACAACACGGCCAAGGCAAACGCAGCGATTCCGTTCATGGTCGAAGCCCTCGTTGTAGAAACGCCGTCAATGGTGGCCACAGAACAATACACCGCACGTCCCCTGACCACAACGGCATCACTTCGGGCGACAGATAGATTCCCGCCTCCGCGGGAATGACGGAGGGTGGCATCACACATCGAGATAAGCCGCGCACAGCGCCTAAACCGTCATCCCCTGTCACCCTCGCGAAGGCGGGGGGCAGGCGTGGATCCATCTTCAACCGTGCGCATCCTTCATCGATAAAAACCGCACGCCACACCCAAACCGTCATCCCCGCGAAGGCGTGGATCCATCTTCTCCGAAGTTCGTGGTAGAAACGTGCGCGTGGTGTTCGGCCGGAAGCCCGCATAGATCGCGATTATACGTGGGCAAAGCGGTTACTACTAATATGGTGCGATAGGAGCTTTGAAACCGCCTACTCCACCATCCCACGCAGCATCTGCAACGTTACATCTTCGAGGCTGGAGACGATGATGTCGGCCTGGGCGAGTTCTTCGCGATTAAAACTGTTGGTGACGGCGAGGCATTTCATGCCGGCGGTCTTGGCGGACGCGACGCCGGTGACGGCGTCCTCGACGGCGACGCAGTGGGAGGGGGGAAGGTTAAGGGCGTCGGCGGCCTTGAGGTAGATTTCGGGATCGGGTTTCTTATGCGTGACCATGTCGCCGTTGATGAAGGCGGCGAATTTTTCCAGGGGCGCGTGAATGGTTTCGAGCGTGATGAGGGCCTTCTTCTCCGGCGTGGACGTGGCGATGGCGAGTTTCCACGATCCGTTTGTGTCGGCCACGGCGTTGATGAGTTCGATGGCGCCGGGGAGGGCCTTGCATTCGCCCGCTTCCAACAGGGCGACGAAGTTGTTGTGCCGCAGCTCGACCGCCTCGTCCACGTCGCGCAGCGTGATGCCCGCGTCTTCCGCCGGCCCGACGACGTAGCGCACGGCCCCCGTGCCGATGTAGGGACGAAAGTCTTCCGGCGTCAGTTCGACCCCGTAGAGGGTCTTGAACATGTCGATGCTCGCCCGCGCGATCAGCGCTTCCGTATCCGCGAGCACGCCATCCATATCAAACACCAACCCAAACTGCTCAGGCATACTTGATTCCTTTATCCGTCGCGCCTACGGCGTGACGGGTGATTTCAATCCGCAATCCGAAGTCCGCAATCCGCAATCCGCAATCAATCAAACCGTCGCGGGTTCGTGAATGCCCATCGCCTCCAACACCGCGTCTTCCTTCGCCTCCACCGTCACCGGTTCCTCGGCGGATTTGATCGCGCTGTCGGGATCCTTCAACCCATGCCCCGTAAGGATGCACACGACCCGCAACTTGTCGCCGTATTCCGGCTCGAAGTCATCGAAGTACCCGTTCTCCGTGAGCTTGATCAGGCCTGCGATGCTGGCCGCGCTGGCCGGTTCGCAGAAAATGCCTTCCGTCGCCGCGACCTTCTGGTAGGCAACCCGGATCTCGTGGTCCGTCACCATACCGATGACCCCGCCGGACTCGTCCCGCGCGGCCTCGGCCGTCTTCCAACTGGCGGGATTGCCGATCCGGATGGCCGTCGCGAAGGTCTGAGGCTTCTCAACGGGATGCCCCAGCACGATCGGCGCGGACCCGGCCGCCTGGAATCCCAGCATGCGCGGAAGGTTGCGCACTTTGCCAAGATCGCGGTATTCCTTGTAGCCCTTCCAATAGGCCGTGATGTTCCCCGCATTGCCCACGGGCAGCGAGTGGAAGTCGGGCGCCCATCCTTCGAAATCGTCCACGATTTCAAAGGCGCCCGTTTTCTGACCCTCGATGCGGTACGGGTTCACCGAGTTCACCAATTGAATCGGCTCCTTCTCCGTGATGCTCCGCACGAGGTTCAGGGCATCATCAAAATTCCCCTTCACCTGGATCACCTTCGCGCCGTGGATCATCGCCTGCGACAGTTTTCCCATGGCGATCTTACCCTCGGGGATCAGCACCGCGCAGGTGATGTTGGCCCGCGCCGAGTACGCCGCCGCCGAGGCCGACGTGTTTCCGGTGGACGCGCAGATAACGGCTTTGTAGCCCTCTTCGACGGCCTTGGTAATGGCCATCGTCATCCCGCGGTCCTTGAAGGACCCCGTGGGATTCAGGCCCTCGTACTTGAGGTAAATGTCGAGCTTGGGATTGATCGCCTGGCTCAGGTTGTACGCCCGCACCAGCGGCGTCGAACCCTCGTTCAACGAAATCACACAGGTCTTGTCCGATACCGGCAGATATTCCCGATACCGCTCGATCAAAGGTTGCATCAGCATGGTCGTGTCTCTTTCCGTTTGCGGCGGGGTTACTCGTCCAACACGCGCAAGAAATGGGTTGGCTCGTGGATCACGTCGAGGGCGTCGATCTCGGCGAGCGCGTCCCGCAACGCCGACTCGATGGTGGCGTAGGTCATGAGGACCACGTGCACCCGGTTCACCTCATGTTCTTCCTTCTGAATGCACGACGCAATACTCACCCCATGGTCGCCGAGAATGGTGCACAATTTCCCCAATACCCCCGGTCGGTCCAGGGTGGTCATGCGAAGATAATACCGTCCCTGGATGCTGCCCATACTCCGGATGGGCCGTTTCTGCTGATAGTTGAACGGGGGAGGCACCGGACCGTTCCCGCGCCGGGCGATATCGACGACATCCGCAACGACGGCGCTGGCGGTCGGCATCCGGCCCGCACCGCGCCCATAATAGAGCGTAGCGTCGGCTATATCTGACTTAACGTAAATTGCATTAAACTCGTTCCGCACCGATGCCAGGAGATGATCGTCCGGCACCAAGGTCGGATGGACCCGCGCCTCGATCTCCCCGTTGCACTCCCGGATGACCGCCAATAGCTTGATGAGGTAACCCATCTCGCGCGCGTAGAGGACATCCGCGTAGGTGACCTTGGTCACGCCCTCGGTGTGAATGTCGTCCAAGCTGACCTCGGTCGCGTAACACAGGGAAGCCATGATCTGGCACTTGTGGGCCGTGTCGTGCCCTTCGATATCTAGATCCGGCGGCGTTTCCGCAAACCCTTGTTCCTGGGCCTGCTTCAGGGCCTCGTCGAATTCCAGCCCTTCGTAGGTCATTCGGCTGAGGATGTAGTTGCAGGTGCCGTTGAGAATGCCGTAAATGAATTCGACCCGGTTCGCGGAAAGCCCTTCGCGCAGGGCTTTAATCATGGGAATTCCACCCGCGACCGCC
>JAHDWY010000082.1:0-1785 GCA_023384315.1 Candidatus Hydrogenedentota bacterium
TATGCGGTCCGAATCGTTTTCTTGCCTATGTGGGATAATCTTGCCAGTCTGGTGGGCGTAGAGGAGCCCATGCGGATGTCAAGAAACTGAGGTGGACATGAGTCTATTTGGACTTACTATAGATGCGCGATCCGTCTGCATTTTCGAGCGACCCATATCGAAGCACGAGGCCTTGGATCGTCTTGTGGACGCCATTGCCGTGACCGGTACGGTGGACGACGCGGAAGCGTTTCGGCGGGCGGTGCGCGAGCGTGAGTCGGTGATGAGCACGGGGATCGGGTCCGGGGTGGCGATTCCGCACGTTCGCATCGACGCGATCAATTCTGCGTCCGTGGGGGTGGGGATATCGCGTGACGGGATCGATTTCAACACGCTCGACAACAAGCCGGTGCACATTATCGTGCTGTTCGCGATGCCCTCCGGATCCCAAAAGGAGTATCTCGGGCTCCTGGCCCAGGTGATGACGACCATGAAGGCACCGGGTTTTCGGGAAAAGCTCGGCGCGTGCGCCACGCCGGACGAAGTCGTGAGCCTTCTGAACACGCCTGCGGTATAATAGTACCAGGGGCTGCGCACCGGGTGCGGCCGGGCCGATGGGTGGCGGCCCCGCGGGGGTGTTATGAAGCTGTCCAGCGTACTTGTACCCAACCACATCGTTCTCGATTTGAGCGCGCGGACGTTGCGCGACGCGCTCCCGGAACTCCTCGAGCGCGTCGCAAGCCACCACCTCCGGTTGCCGGTTCCACGGATACTGGACGCCCTGCTCAAGCGGGAGGACATGGCGCCGACCGTCACATCGAAGGGCATCGCTGTGCCGCACGCGCGGATTTCCGAACTGCGCGATTTCTACGTCGTGCTCGGGCGCACGGCGACGCCGTTGGACGATTGCGATGCTGCCGGACAGCCTGTTGACCTTCTGTTTCTTACGGTCTGCAACGATCAGAAGAACACGCTCATGCTGCAGACCCTGGCCGCGGTCGGTGTCCTATCCCACGACGAAGCCTTGCTGGCCCGCATACGAGAGGCGCGCGGTCGCGACGAAGTCTGGCACGCCATCGACGAAAGCGGAATCGCGATCAAGACGGGTTTGTACGCCCATGATATCATGCGGCCTGCGAAGATGGTCGCGTCTGAAGGAATGCTGCTTGGCGAACTCCTCGATCGGTGTTCCGCGGCAGGCGTGCATTACGCGCCGGTATGCGACGAACGAGGAAGACTCGTTGGCTCGGTTACGTCCCGCGAGATTGTGGACGCCGGTTTTCCTGAATACATGTCGGGCCTCCGAGACATCTCGTTTCTGAACGACTCGGAATCGTTTCTCGAATTCTTCCAGCGGGAGGCAACCACTCGGGTTGCAGCCATCATGAATCGACGGCCGCTCATCGTGCAGGCTGGCGATCCGCTCATTCAGGTTGTCTTCCGCATGCACAAGCTAGGCGAACGGTTCGCGTTCGTGGTGGACGATGAACGGTGTGCAGGCGTCGTCGACCGCGACGACATCTGCGAACGCATCCTGCGGCCCTGACATGACGACCACGGCTATCATAGCCTGCGTAATCTTCGGCGCCGCATACGTGGCGATCCTGACCGAAAAGGTCCACAAGACCGTGGCCGCCCTCGCCGGCGGTGTGGCCATGGTGATCCTGGGGGTGGTCAGCGAGGAAACTGCTTTTTCGTCCATCGACCTCAGCGTCATCCTGCTGCTCACCGGAATGATGATATTGACGCACTATCTTGCCGAAAGCGGATTCTTCGAGTTCGTCGCGATCCACATGGTCCAAGTAT
>JAHDWY010000082.1:1795-10665 GCA_023384315.1 Candidatus Hydrogenedentota bacterium
GGCCGGCCCATCCCGCTGATTGTTCTTATGTCGACCCTTACGGCGGTGCTCTCGGCGCTGGTTGACAACGTGACGACGGTGCTCCTCGTCGCGCCGGTGACGTTCCTGGTATGCCAGCAGCTCGAACTGAAGCCGGGGCCGTATCTCATCGTACAAATCCTCGCGTGCAATGAAGGCGGCACCGCCACGCTCATTGGTGATCCGCCCAATATCCTCATCGGCTCCAAGGCGGGCTTGTCATTCAACGAGTTCTTGATGCACCTTGCCCCGATAGTGGCGGTGTGTCATCTCGTCCTGATCGTGGTCGCAATCGTGCTTGTGCGTCACGACCGGTTTGTGCCCATGGATGTGCGGGTGCGCATACGCGAGATGCATGCGCGACGCGCTATCCGTAGCATGCCGCTTCTGATCAAGAGCGGGTCGGTCCTTCTGGCGGTGTTGTGCGGGTTCCTGCTGCACGGCGTCTTCCACGTCCCGCCCGCCTCGATCGCACTGAGTGGCGCGGCGCTCATCATGGTCCTCGCCCGAACGGAACCGGATGAAGCTTTCAAGGTGGTTGAGTGGTCCACCTTATTCTTCTTCGTTGGGTTGTTTATGCTCGTCGCCGGGCTCGTCGAGGCTGGTGTGATACAACAACTGGCCGATCTTGCGTTGCGCATGACGGGCGGCGACCTATTCATTACCTCAATGGTGCTGCTTTGGCTTTCGGCAATTGCCGCCATGTTCGTTGGCGCGGTGCCCATAACCGCGACCCTGATACCCATGGTACAAAACATGATCCCCGGAGTCGCCGCCGGCGCAGATGCGAGCATTCAAACGGTGTCGTACGCCTTATGGTGGTCGCTGGCCCTTGGGGTCTGCCTCGGAAGTAATGGGACCATCCTCGGCGGCGCGGCCAATATCGTCGTCATCGACATTGCACGGCGGAACGGACTGGAGATATCATTTGCCCGGTTTATGCGGTACGGGGTGCCGTACACTTTCGTCACACTGCTCATTGCAAGCGTGTACGTCGCAATCCGCTACATTTTCTGAACCAGCCGCCCGATTTCATGCGCGATAGATTGGAGGGTTTCTTTGCGAGTTCTCGTGCTTGGTGGCACCGGATTAATCAGTACGCCTCTTGTTCAACCGCGGCAAGACGCCATCACGGCTGAATGGAGACTTGGAATGTATCGCGGGGGACCGTCAGGATTTCGAGGTTTTCCAGCGCGCCATCGCCGGGACCGAGTTCGACGCAGTCATCGACATGATTACCTTCGATCCGCGCACGGCCGCTCATGCCGTGGAGGTATTTCAGGATCGCGTGCAGCATTACGTGTTTTGCAGCACGGTTTGCGTCTACGGCGGTCCCTTAGCGTCGATACCGGCCGACGAACACGAGCCGTTGCGGCCCGTGAGCGACTATGGGCGCGGCAAGCGTGACGCGGAACACGTCTTTCTGACGGCATGGCAACAGTCCAGTTTTCCCGTGACCATTTTCCGGCCCGCCCATTGTTATGGGCCCGGCGCGCCGCTGTTGGACATCTGGGGATACAACGCGTCACTCGTGGCGCGTATCCGTGCGGGATTGCCGATCCTCGTACCCGGCGACGGGCACGGACTGTGGCAGCCGGGGTACATCGACGATGTGGCGAAGGGTTTCGTTGGCGCTCTTGGCACTGAACGGACGCTAGGTCGCGCCTACAATATCGTGGGCGATGAAATCATGGACTGGCGTGCGTTTCACGAGCGCATGGCGCGGGCCATTGGTTGCGAACCTAACATCCTTGGGCTCACGACCGAGCAGTTGCTCGCCGGTGCCCCACCGGATAAGTCGGCCATGTTGCGCGAAATCTTTCAGTACCATGGAGCGTACTCAAGCGCCGCGCTCAAGACGGATGTCCCCGAGTTCGCCGATCGTGTATCCTGGGAGGAAGGGGTTCGGCGTACCGTTGCGTGGATGGACGAAGCGAAGGTTCATGCGCCGGTGGATGCCATGCCGTGGGTGGACGAATTGGCGGGTAAGGGCAAGGCCTTTCTGGCATCGTTGTCGCAGACGCGGGAGTAGGTCGCGGCACTTAGGTCATCGTGACGCGATTGCGGCCGCCTCGTTTGCTTTCGTACATGGCCTCGTCGGCCCGTTCCACGAGGGTCGCTGGCGAGTCGCCCAGCGTGGCCAGGGTTGCGCCCACCGAGATGGTGAGTTCAATTTTATGGCCGCTGGCCCGCTCCGAGGAGTGGGACACGAGCGTGCACAGCCGTTTTGCCATGCCTTCCAGCACGTGAGTGTCCGCCGTATCGACGACGACGATGAATTCCTCGCCGCCCCATCGTCCCACGAAATCGAAGGAGCGAAGGTCATTCCGAATTGTCCCAGCGACGATCTTCAGGCACACGTCGCCGACGGTGTGACCGTACCGGTCGTTGATCTCCTTGAAATGATCCAAGTCAATGAATGCCACGCCGAATGTTCGCCGGTATCGCTTCAGTTCCGCGAACTTTTCTTCCAGCACCATCTCAGAACACCGCCGATTGCCTACCAGCGTTAACGGGCAGATCAGCGCCTGTTGTTCCAGCGCGGCGATCCGCTCGATGGCGGAAATCTGCTGGGTGTTGTCCGTAAAGCTCTCCAGGGCGCCAACGATCGTGCCGGAGTCGTCGCGAATTGGGGACGTCCGGATCATCACGGGGAGACGGTGACCGTCTTTGTGCAGGAGGTAGGCTGCCGTTTGCCGGGGTTGCCCGTCCGCCATCGAACGCAGCAGGGGACAGGATCCGGTGCACATCTTCTCCCCCTCCCCGCTTACGTGACTCAGGATGTTCGAAGCGCAACACCGGCCTGTGACATCCAGGCGGGTGTAACCGGTCAGTTCCTCGGCGCCGCGGTTCCAATATTGGATGGTGCGGAACCGGTCGACGAAATAGACGCCTTCCTGGAGGTGATCCATGAGGGTTTCGAAGACGCGATCGGTCGGTTGAAAGGCGTCGCGCGGCGTGTTCAACGTTCCCCCAACTCTGCGGCATCCGTGGCGCCGCAGCCCCGAGAACCCGGCGTTGTGCCGAGTAATCCTGTATAGATAATACCTCATCCCACCCCGTTCTGGGGTAGAAAATGGTGCAACCCCGTGCGGTCCAATGACGATAATCAGTGTAACCAGCCGTTTTTCAAAGGGTTGCCGATTTCAGGCGGATGCCGTATACTGGATACAACGCTGCAAGGTCATTAATGGGAAGCCGGGCGCAAGGGGCGGCCGCACGTGCGTACCACGTCCTGCCCGCGCCAGTCTCATCGGGTATCAAGGTCTAGCTCCAGGAGATCGGTTGCCATGTATCGGATTGACGCCAACAAGCGGGTTCATTTCTGTGACGGCATGAGCCGCCGCGATTTCCTCCATGCCGGCGCGCTGGCCACGCTCGGCCTCACGCTTCCCGGGTTCATGGGCCTGAAAGCCGCCGGCGCGGTCTCTCCGGACAAGGAGATGAACTGCATCTTCCTCTTTCTTGTGGGCGGACCGAGCCAGCTCGACACCTTCGACATGAAGCCCGACGCACCTGCCGAGATCCGGGGGCCATACAAAGCGATCCGCACGAACAACCCCGATATTCAGATCTCCGAGATCTTTCCGAAGCTCGCGAATCATGCGGACAAGTTTTCCATCGTGCGGACGCTCCATCACAAGGCGGCCGGCGTGCACGACACGGGCCATCAAATGATGCAGACGGGGCGGTTGTTTCAGAACGGGATGGAGCATCCCCACGCGGGTTGCGTGCTCGGATACCTGCGAGGCAGCAAGAACGACATGCCGGCTCACGTACTCATGCCGCGGCCCATCGGGCCGACCGGCGGCAATATGCCCCACGGCCAGACGGCGGGGTTCCTCGGGAAGTCGCACGATCCTTTCGTGCTGAACGCGGAACCCGATGCGCCGGATTTCGAAGTGCCGGACCTGTTGCCACCCGATTACATTTCGTCGATGCGCATTGACCGGCGTCGTAAACTCCGCGACATCGTGGACCAATCCGTCGCGCAGCTCGAGGCGAATCCCGACGCGCGTCTACTCGACGAGAACTTCCAGCAGGCCTACACCCTGATGTCGTCGGAGGCCGCGCGCGAGGCTTTCGATCTGAGCCAGGAACCGGACGTGTTGCGCGAGGCGTACGGCAACAACAAGTTCGGGCAGAGTTGCCTGCTCGCCCGACGCTTGATCGAACGGGGCGTTCGCTTCTGCACGATCAACATGTTTGAAACGGTATTTAACGAGATTACGTGGGACATCCACGGGTCCGCGCCGTTCAGCCCTATCGAGTGTTACAGCGACCTGGTCGGACCCATGCTCGACTACGGGCTGAGCTCGCTTCTCGAAGACCTCAAGCAGCGCGGCATGTTGGAGAACACACTGATCGTCGCCATGGGCGAATTCGGCCGCACCCCGAAGATCAACCCGGCAGGCGGCCGCGATCACTGGCCCCAGGTCTGGTCCATCCTCATGGCGGGGGGCGGGATTCAGGGTGGACGCATCGTGGGTAAGACAGACGACATCGGCGCGTTTCCCGTCGAGCGGCCGACGACGCCCGCGGAGGTCGTGGCGACGGTTTACCATTGCCTCGGCATCGACATCGAAACCGAACTCCCCGGGCCCGGCAAGCGGCCCATTCCTGTTGTGGACTATGGAACGAAACCGATTATGGAACTGGTGTGACGATGCGCGTATCGAAGATTCTTTGCATGGCGGTGATTTGCGCCCTGCCAAGCCTGGCCGATGAACTCGCGATCATCCCCGGCGAGATCGCGTTGTACAACGCGGGCGCGATTCATTCCTTGGTGGTCGAGCAGAAGGCCGGAAACGATTGGCGTGGCGACGTGACTGAACAAGCTACGTTTCAATCATCCGATCCCGCGGTCGCAACCGTTGATGAGAAAGGTGTGGTGACCGCCGTCGGCAACGGGGACGCGACCATCACGGCAACGGTTGGTGGCCAGACGGTGACTACGTCCGTGACCGTATCGGGAACCGATGCGCCGTACGTGCAGAGTTTTCGCAATCACGTACAGCCCGTCTTATTCAAGATGGGCTGCAATACGGGCGCCTGCCATGGCGCGGCCGCCGGCAAGAACGGCTTTCGGCTTTCGCTTCGCGGCTTCGATCATGACTGGGATCACAAGTCGCTTACGCGCCAGGCCAACGGCCGCCGCTTGTCGCCGGGGGACCCGGAACAAAGTTTGATGCTGTTGAAACCTGTAATGGACGTCCCGCACGCGGGCGGCGAACGGTTTACAAAGGATTCCGAGGCTTACCGCATCCTGCTGGAATGGATCGAGGCGGGCGCACCCGCGGCATCCAAGGACGATCCCGTGGTGGAATGGCTCGACGTGATGCCGAAATCCGTCACGCTTGAGAACGGGGCAAACCAGCAGATCCTGGTGCAGGCGCACTACAGCGACGGGACCTATGAAGACGTTACGCGCTGGGTCAGTTTCGGCACGACCGATGATTCTGTGGCGACCGTTGACGATTTGGGAAAGGTGGCGATCACCGGCTCCGGAGCCGCGTCTATCACGGTCTATTACGCGAGCAAGGTTTCTTCTGCGCGTATCATCGTTCCGCGCGAGACGCCGGTGGATGCGTCGCTTTTCGCGAACGCAGAACGGAGGAACTACATCGATGAATTGATTCTGCGGCAGCTTGAACGTCTGCAGATCGCGCCTGCCGCCGAAGCGGGAGATTCGGAATTCATCCGCCGCGCTACGCTTGATACCATTGGCATGCTGCCATCGCCCGAAGAAGTCTCGGCCTTTGTCATGGATCCCGATCCGGCGAAGCGGGACCGGCTGGTTGATCGATTGCTCGACCGGCCCGAGTTCGTGGATTATTGGTCGTACAAGTGGTCCGACGTGTTGCTGTTGTCGTCCACGAACCTGCCGCGGCGCGAGGAACTCAACGCCTTCTACCGCTACATTCGCAGCAACGTCGAGGCGAGCACGCCTTGGGACGTTTTCGTCCGCGATATTCTCACCGCGCAGGGCAGCACGCTGGAGAATGGCGCGGCCAATTACTTCACCATGCACAAGGAAACGGTCGACCTGACCGAGACCACGTCGCAGACCTTCTTGGGTTTCTCGATTACCTGTGCGCGGTGCCACAACCATCCGCTTGAGAAGTGGACGCAAGACGACTACTACGGAATGGCCAATCTTTTCTCGCGCGTGAAGTTCAAGAATGGCCGTCGCGGCAACGACACGGAAGTGATCAGCGCAGCCTTTGGCGATGTCATTCATCCGCGCATCGGAGCGCCGGTCAATCCTCAACCCCTGGACGGCGAACCAATCGCGCTAAATGCCGGCGTGGATCGGCGCGACTACCTCGCCGAGTGGCTCACATCGCCGGACAATCCGTATTTTACGAAGTCCATTGTGAATCGCGTTTGGAAGAACTTCATGGGACGAGGTCTCGTCGAGCCCGAAGACGATTTGCGTTTGACCAATCCTCCATCCAACCCCGATTTGTTGGACGCGTTGGCGCGGGATCTCGTCGAGCACGACTACGATCTCAAACATCTCATGCGAACCATCATGCGGTCCAAGGCCTATCGCCGCTCGTCCCAATCTTCGGACCCGGCCCAGCCGGACGATAAACATTACTCGCAATACATCGTGCGCCGGCTCAGCGCCGAGGTGATTCTCGATGCGTATTTGCAGGTGACGGGCGTGCCGACGAAGTTTGACGGCTATCCTGAAGGGTTCCGCGCCTTGCAGTTGCCGGATTCGCAGGTGGGATCGTATTTCCTCGAAGCCTTCGGGAGGCCGGAGCGGAAGCAGGCGTGTTCCTGCGAGCGCACGGAAGACTCCAGCGTCGCGCAGACCCTTCACGTGGCCAACGGCGATACGCTCAATGGCAAGCTGCGGGACGACCGCTCCATCGTTGCGACCTTGATGAACGAACAGGTCAGCGATGAAGAGGCGCTCAACGCGATATATCTTCGCGCCCTGGCGCGCATGCCCCGCCCGGAAGAGCGGGAACCGGCATTGATGATTCTCGCCGCGGTGCCCAAGGACGGACCCGAGTGCGAGGCGGAACGGCGCGCCGCGTTGGAGGACCTCACCTGGGCGGTTCTCTCCGGCAAGGAATTCCTGTTTACCCACTGACGAAGAAAAGGAAGAACGGAATGGCTCGTGTACTTCACTGTTTCCGGCTGATGCTGACTGCTGGATTGGCAGGGTGTCTTGTCGCATCGATCCCTGCTCTGGCCGACGCGGTCGATTTCAATCGCGATGTGAAGCCCATCTTTCAGAAGAGTTGTTCCGGGTGCCACTTCCCCGAAGCGGAGTCGCTCAAGGCAAAGCTGGATGTCTCGACGCCAGAGACCTTGATCGCCGGCGGTTCGAGCGGTCCGGCCATTGTCGCGGGCAAGGCGGACGAGAGTCTGCTCGTACGGCTGATTGAGTTCGCCGAAGAACCCCACATGCCGCCCGAAGGCAAGGGCGAACGTTTGTCCCCGGAAGCGGTCGCCATCGTCCGGCAATGGATCAACGAAGGGGCCGTCGTCACGCCGGCGGCGGCGCCCGCTCCCGAAGCTACGCCCCCAGCAACTGCGCCCGCGGCCGTCGTGGAATCGGCGCCGGTATCGTCGCTCGCCTATTCGCCCGCGGGTCCGGATGTGCTGCTCGCGCGCGGTACCTTGGGACGGGTGGACGTGCTTGGGATTGATGCCGCTACGGGGGCGCCGTCCCCCAAGTTTACTCTGGGTGGACATTCGGAGATGGTGCGCGCGCTCGCATTTTCGCCGGACGGCGCACTGCTCGCGGCAGCGGGCGGCAAGCCGGGCCGCAACGGGGAAGTGAAGATTTGGAACGTCGCGGAGCACCGGCTGGTGCAGACCCTCGAGGGGCACAAGGACAATATTCTGGACTTGGCGTTCAGCCCGAACGGCAGCCGGTTGGCGACGTGCAGTTACGACAAGACGATTGTTGTGTGGAACGCGCAGACCGGTGAGATCCTGCACACACTTAGTAACCACGTCGACGCCGTCTATGCTGTGGCGTGGAGTCCGGATGGCAAGACCATCGCTTCGGGCGCGGGCGACCGGACTGTCAAGATCTGGGATGCGGAGACGGGCACGCTGCGCGCAACCATCTCCGATTCCCTGGACAACGTGCTGACGTTGGCCTTCTCGCCGGACGGCACGCAACTGGCCGGCGCGGGGGCGGACAAGATGATCCGCATCTGGGACATGAAAGAGTCCGACGGTCCCGTGCAACAGTCGGCGACGACCTCCGGCACACTGTTGCGATCCACCTTCGCCCACGAAGGGGCGGTGCTGCGCATCGCGTACTCACCCGACGGTGCGATACTGTATTCAACGTCCGAGGATCTGCGCATCAAGGCGTGGAACGCGGAGACGCTGGAAGAGAAGCTGGCCATCGAAGGGCAATCGGACTGGGTGACGGCGTTGTCGGTGAGCCCCGACGGCGCGTATCTGGCCGCGGGCCGGTACGACGCGTCCAGCGATGTGTACGTGGCGGAAACGGGTCAGCGTGTCGGCGAGGAGCCCGCCGCGGAAGCCAAGGACGTAGCCCAAACGGACTCGACCGTGGAAGCAACGCCCGCCGCGCGCAAGAAGGTCTCCAGCCTGAGCGTGGAAGCGGTGATTATCGAAGCGACGGTGCCGCCATCGATTTCGTCCATCTCGCCGGTGCGGTGGCATCGGGGTGCCGAAGTGGAACTCACGGTGAACGGCAAGAACCTCGACCAGGCCGAGCCGATTGTGACGAACGGGAAGATCGCAGTCGATGTGGTGGAACGCGAGGCGCTGCCCATGCCGGAGCTCAAGCTGGGCGAAGGCCCCCGGGGCACCGGCGCGGATATCTTAGATAACGCCCAGCCGTACCG
>JAHDWY010000083.1:0-610 GCA_023384315.1 Candidatus Hydrogenedentota bacterium
TTGAGATACGTGCGGCAACCGGAGTAAGTTGACACGAGATCGTTCAAGGCGGCTAGAGGGGGCCGCTGTGTGAGGAGTTTATGGGAACCGAAACCAACTACAAGGCCGTGGTCCGCTACGTGGGAACCGGCTTCGCCGGTTGGCAGGTGCAACCGAACGCGCGCACCGTGCAAGGCGAACTCATGGAGGCGCTTTCGCGAATCGCGGGATGTCCCGTCACGGTACACGGCGCCAGCCGCACGGACGCAGGAGTTCACGCGATGGGGCAGGTGTGCTCGTTCGCGCTGGCCGCGCCTGCGGATTCGGAACGGTTGCGCCGGTCGTTGTCGCAGATGCTGGGGCCGGAAGTTCGTGTTGTCTCGCTGGAAACCGCGGACGCGGGGTTTCATCCGCGAAAACTGGCGACTGCGAAACGCTACTGGTATGCGCTGGATCTGGGCCGTGAACCCGATCCCTTTTCGGCGCCATTTGCGTTGCACGCCCCGCGCGATATCGACCTGGACCGGCTGCGGAATTTGTGCACGCGGTTCGAGGGGAAGCGCGACTTCGGCGGGTACGAAGGAAGCCGGGCGGCGCCGAAGCATTCGACGGTGCGAAACCTGTATTCTGT
>JAHDWY010000083.1:620-3589 GCA_023384315.1 Candidatus Hydrogenedentota bacterium
GGCGCCCGACGCCGTTGATCTGTGGCGGCTCGAGTTCCATGGCAACGGGTTCCTGTACAGGATGGTGCGGAACATCACTGGGACTCTGATCGACGTGGCGCGGGGGCATCTGCCGGAGTCGGCGATCGATGAGCGCCTGGCGTCGCCGGGGCCGTATCGGGGGTACACGGCGCCGGGGCATGGATTGACGTTGATGGAAGTGGAGTTTGGGGGAATTAAGAATTATGAATTATGAATTAAGAATCTGAGGGCCGGGGAGGAACTCTCTACGCAGCGGGGAAATCCGGAGGCGAGGGGAAAAAGAGAAATGCGCTATGCCACGCAGTGCCATAGCGCACTCTACAGAGGGTTAGACCGGCCGGACGCGTCACGTTTGCGGGTGGTGGGATTGGCCACCCCGTGCGGCTTTCGCCGTATGCATCCTTGGGCCTATTTAAATGGGTGACATCCGTGTCAATCGACCTCGACCTCCGTGTCTCGGCCCGTGCACTACTTTTATCGGCAGCCCGTGAATGAACTTTAGCGACCGGCGGGTTACGGGGGCTCTGCTGCAAAGACAGGGCCGACAAGAGCTCAGGGACAGCAGGGACAGCGGAGATTTCTACTAACGCATACTCGCAGACGTCCGAGGCGCACGCGATAACATGAACACGTGACACATCGCCAGAACCACTCGTCATGGAAAAGACCAGAGAAAAAAGGAAGGACGCCACAACTATGGGATTGTGGCGCCACTCATGGAGGGTAAAACTATGTACACTTTTTCAGGTGTGGTGCAGGGATGAACACCCACCTACACTGCACGTTCCCGGCGTAGGGATGGTCGCCGGGGCTTCTATGCAAAGGCTGAATGGTGGGACGACCACTCCGCCGTTTTGCCGATGGTTGGGAGGGTTTTCCTACCCAACCCCCGCATTCAACTCTCGCGACATCCGTGTCTAGTCTGCCTTGGCCTCCGTGCCTCGGCGTTCCACTACCTGTATCGGCGATTGCGGGAAAAACTTGAGTTCAAATCCAACAGGTAGTACCGGCGCATGTGAAAAGTGCGATGGCTCCGATTTCTTTTAGTCCGCGCGAATTGTTACAATCCGGCCCGCTCAAGGGGAATTCATGCAAACACTGATTGTTGGCGCAGACGGCCAGTTGGGCCGCGAACTTATCGAGGTCTTTTCCGTGGAAGGTCCAACCACCGGACTGACTTTCGCGGAACTCGACATCCTGGATGTGTCGGCGTTGCGGTATGCCGCCGACCGCGTTTCGCCGGATATCATCATCAATGCGGCCGCCTACACGGATGTGGAGCGCGCGGAGTCGGAACGGGACGCCGCGTTTGCCGTCAACGAAACCGGCGCGCGCAACGTGGCCGAGCTGGCGCGCGAGCGCGACATCCCAACCGTGTATTTCAGCACGGATTTTGTGTTCGACGGATCGAAGCGGGAGCCGTACGAAGCGGACGATCCCGTTTCACCTCGTGGTGTCTACGCGGCAAGCAAGGCTGCGGGCGAAGCGGCCACGCGGGACACCTGGGACAAGCATTTCATCATTCGTACCGCGTGGCTTTACGGCATCGGCGGCAATAACTTTGTCGAGAAGATTTTGCGGGCAACGGAGACGCGTCCTTCGTTGCGCGTCGTTGACGATGAGATTGGGTCGCCGACGTACACGCGCGATTTGGCTGAGGCAACGCGGGCGTTGGCGCGTACCGCGGCATATGGCACGTATCATGGAGTGAACGGCGGCCAATGTTCGCGGTTCGAGTTTGCGCAGGAGATTCTTCGCCTGGCGGGTCTGACCAACGCGGTTGAACCGTGCAGGGCTAACGAGTTTCCGTCGAAAGCGCCGCGCCCGGCGTATTCGGTGTTGTCGAACGCGCGGCTGGAGGAGGCCTGCGGATTCGCGATGCCCCATTGGAAGGACGCATTGCAGCGTTTCATGCAAAAACGGGAGACGATTCAATGAAGCGTATTGTGGTCACGGGCGGCGCCGGGTTTATCGGATCGAATTTCGTCCGCTACACGTTGAATACCTATCCTGAGGTTCACGTGGTGAACGTGGACAAGCTTACCTATGCCGGGAATCTGGACAACCTCAAGGATCTCGATGCGAGCCGGCACACCTTTGTGCAGGCGGACATTGCGGACGCCGAGGCCATGGCCAAGGCGATGGAAGGGTGCGATGCGGTCGTCAATTTCGCGGCGGACAGTCACGTGGATCGCAGCATCATGGAAGCGTCGGATTTCATCGCGACAAACGTGCGCGGCGTACACAACATTTTGGAAGCGGCGAAGGCGCAGGGCACCAAGCGCGTGCTGCTCGTTTCGACGGATGAGGTTTACGGCAGCATTGCGGAGGGATCATTCAGGGAGACGGACCCGGTGGGACCGCGCAACCCGTACTCCGCGAGCAAGGCGGGCGGGGAATTGCTTGGCCTTTCTTATTTCCACACCTTCGGCATTCCCGTCATCATCACGCGGGGTTCGAATACCTATGGCCCCTATCAGTATCCCGAGAAGGTGCTGCCGCTTTTCGTGACCAACGCCATCGACAACGAGCCCTTGCCCCTCTATGGCGACGGCAAGAACGTACGCGACTGGTTGTTTGTGGAGGACCATTGCCGCGGCGTGGACCATGCCTTGCGCCACGGAACGCCGGGTGAAATCTACAACATCGCCGGAGAGAACGAGCGCGAAAACATCGCGCTGACCACGAAGATCCTGGAATGCGTCGGCAAGGACGATTCCCTGATCCGGCCAGTCAAGGACCGACCCGGTCACGATCGGCGGTATTCCATCGATTCGACCAAGCTGAAAGCACTTGGCTGGGAGCCGCAGATGGACTGGGAAACGGGGGTCGCCCTGACCGTAAAGTGGTATCAGGAGAACGAGTGGTGGTGGCGCAAAATTAAGACGGGTGAATTTCTGGAGTACTACAAACGTCAGTATGCAGACCGGGGTTCCGCGTAATCGGCC
>JAHDWY010000083.1:3599-8638 GCA_023384315.1 Candidatus Hydrogenedentota bacterium
CCGCTGCCGGGGTGAAACCTGAAGGCGCACTGGCACGTCAAAACAGTGCCAATATGGAGAGGCGTCGAATACGCGGGGATCGCGAGGTGAGAGGTACCGAACATACGCGCTGCACGAACAGGAGCATCGGGGAATTCCCCGATACAGAAGTCTGGTGGATTCAAGTATGCTAATGGTTCAGATCAAGTCTCGCCGATCGCGTGCTGCGAAGGATGGTTGAAACTTGCGGTGCGTCCTCACGTGTAATGGGAAGTCTTTGTTGGGGTAGTGTTTGGAAACCCTCTCAGGGTATAATCCCGGTCGTCGTGTTTCGACCCGCCTGTTTGGGGGACCCTGAATCAGTTGCCGAGGAACTGTAAGGATCTAACGTGAAAGTCAGTCGCATACGCCGTCCGTCAATTCTACTCACTGGTGCAACCGGCATCCTGGGAAGTTGGATACTTAACGAAGCGCTCGAGCGGGGCTACTCGCCAGTTGTGCTCATGCGCGACGAGGATCGGCCCCATGCGGAACGAAGGCTCGATGCCGTTCTTCACCTTCTCGGCAAGCAAAAGATGCGACCAGAGGTCGAGATCGTGCATGGCGATGCGCGTCAAAGCGAACTAGGGCTCGATTCGGACGTATCCCGGCGGTTGCGCAATTCCGCCTCGGCATTCATCCATTGCGCGGCCTCCACGAGCTTCAACCCCAAGGACGACTTGAATCTCTGGGAAACGAACGTGACGGGGGTGCAGAACGTCTTGGATTTCGTTTCGGACAGCGATATGGCGCTCTATCACGTGAGCACGGCGTATGTGGCCGGATCCCGGCGGGACCCGTCGTTCGAATCGGAGTTGGAGGTTGGCCAGGACTTCAATAACACGTACGAGCGGAGCAAGTGCGTGTCCGAGCGGATGGTTCGCGACGCATTTGACGCGGGCCATACCTATGGCGCCATCTTCAGACCTTCCATCATTGTCGGCGCAACGGATCACGGCAAGATTTGCGACTTTCAGAACTTCTATGGATTTCTGCGCCTGGTGGATATGGCGTCGTCGCGAAAACCGAATGAGCATCAGCGGATTCGGCTTGAGGGCAACGCCGACGCCACGACCAACCTGGTGCCGGTCGATTGGACGGCCCGCGCCTTGTGGCATATCGTTGAGACCGAAGGCGACCGCTGCCAGACCTATCACCTGACGAATCCGTATCCGGACACGGTCGGGCGCTTGAAGGAATGGGTCAACGGGGTGATCCGCGAAAGCAACACGGAATTCGAGGTGGTGCGGGAGCTGGATGGGACCCCGTCGACTCTGGAAGGGATCGCCCATTCCGCGTTTCAGCATTATCGGGTGTACCTTAAGCACCAGCCGACTTTTGACCGGACCAACACGGAGCGGGCGACGCTCAAGGCGGTTCCTTTCCCGAAACTGGGGCCGGAACTTTATGCGAAGCTCCTTAATTACGCCCGTTCCCAGCGTTGGCGCGGCGCATTGTCGCGTCATGCATTGAAGGCGATCCCGCAGCCTGACGCAGCGGCTGTGTAGCGGTATCAGGCCGTAGCGTCCCCATATCCCTTGCTGGAATTGGGCATTCTTCGTCAAAGGAATGCCGACCCCTGCCTTTTGTGTTTTCACCCTGATGGGAATGGCTGCGGCTTACGTTGATTTCGCAGCTGTGCCTACCCTAAGGTATTGGCATAATTTGATGTAGCGGACATCGCGCTGCGAACGGCGCGGCAAGGTTGGCATGAAATTCCTGGCACCATTGTACGGGGTCGTTCTTTGTCTGACGGCCATTCTTCTCACCCGTTGCGGCGGCCCAGTCGCCGTCAAGGAGATTACCGAGACGCGGACGATTGAGGGGCCTGTCGCCGTTCCCGCTAACCTGACTTCCGCGCAACGTTTCGGCATGCGAACGGCCGCCACTCCCGCCGCCCAGGACGGGCTCCCCTTTACCTACGATGTCCCCGACGGTTGGACGACTGCCCCGGCAAACTCCATGCGCCTGATCAATCTTGTGCCGGCGGGCGATCCGCGGGCGGAATGCTACGTCACGATTCTTCCCGGCGCCGGGGGCGGCGTGGATGCCAACGTGAACCGGTGGCGCAATCAGATGTCGCTGGAACCGTATACGAACGAGGAACTCGAGGCCCTCCCAAAGCGTGAGTTGCTCGGCGCCGAGGCCATTTACGTGGAGTTCGAGGGCGTCTACACGGGGATGAGCGGGGACCAGAACGAGCCGGATTATAAACTTCTCGGTCTCATTCTTCCGCTGAACAACAGCGGCATGTTCATCAAGATGTTGGGGCCGAAGGGCCTTATCGAACAGGAATCCGGGAACTTCGATGCGTTCTGCGCATCGTTCCGGATTCGACAGGACACAGCCGCGCAGCCGGCCGCTACCCCGTCAGACGGCGGACATTCCCATCCGGATGGATTGGAAGTAACCTGGACCGCGCCCGAGGGCTGGAACAAGACGGCAGATCGCCCCATGCGGGCGGTCACGTTCACGATGGGCGAGAACGATTCCACCGAATGCTACGTGAGCGTGTTTCCGGGCGACGCGGGTGGCCTGGTTCCGAACATCAACCGCTGGGCGCGCCAGATCGGGGCCGAACCTTTGACCGAGCCAATGATCGCGGAAATGCCGACGGTGACCATCATGGGTTCTCCGGCGCCTTTGGTCGAGTTTTCGGGATCGTTCAGCGACAGCATGAGCGGAATCGAGGTGACCGACGCGACGCTGTTGGGCGCGATCGGGGAACACGCGGGGCATTCCATCTTCGTGAAAATGGTGGGGCCCGCGGCGGAAGTGGCGGCGCAGAAGGAACGCTTCGTCGCCTTCTGCGGATCGATCACGCACTAATGTGGTGAATTGAATCGTACCAGACGGGACCTAAGAGAACATCCCCCTAAATCCCCCTTCAAAGGGGGACTTTGGGGAACGCGGTACACGATCAGGAAACGCTACGCGCACCATCGTTGTGACGGTACTTAGCGTTCGATCAGGATCATAGCGATACTTAAGGTTTAGTCGGGACAATAAACGGGCGACAAATATCACGATGACCAGGGCTGCAAAACTCACGATTGACTTCCTCGCATCCTACGGGTTTGCGTGCGTGATTTTCCTCTTCATGCTGCTCCTTACGTTCCTGGGAACGCTGGAGCAGACCACACAGGGGCTATTCGAGGTTCAGAAGAAATACTTCGAATCGCTCTTCTTGATTCACTGGGCCTTCGACCTCATCCCCGTCCCATTGCCGGGTGTTTATTTGCTCCTGGTGCTGTTCTGCATCAACCTCGTCTTGGGCGGGATCATCCGGATGCGGAAGGGCAAGAATACCTTCGGCAATCTCATCATTCACCTCGGCATGGTCCTGCTAATTCTTGGAGGAGGCATCAAGTATTGGTTCGCCATAGACGGCCATATGACCCTTGCCGAAAACGAGAGCAGCAACGAGTTTGAGAGTTATTACCTGTGGGAGATCACGGTGACCCCGGTTTCCGGGGAAAGCCGGGCGACGGCGTATGTCATCGATCATGAGGATTTCGCGCACCTCGATCCCAAGGAGTCGATCACGTTTCGCCATCCGGACTTGCCCTTCAATCTGACGATTGACGGGTTCCAGCGCAATACGGTGCCCATGATGGCGGGTCCCGTGGTGGCAGACCAGTATCGAACGGTGGATGGTTTTTTCCTGCAGGACACACCTCTGGAAAAGGAAGCGGAGTTCAACCGGGCGGGCGCGTACGCGACGGTAATCGATCCAGAATCGGGTGAATCCCAGGAGGCAATCCTGTGGGGCGTTCAGTTGTACCCCGCGACGTTTGACGTGGATGGAACGACATGGGCGGTGGACATGCATCGGAAACGGTATCCCCTTCCGTTCACGATTACCCTGGACAAGTTCACGCACGAGTTGCACCCCCGCACCCAGATGGCGCGGACCTTCATGAGCGACGTGACGAAAACGGAGAGCGGGGTCGATCAGGCAATCAAGATTACTATGAACGAGCCCCTGCGACACGAGGGATACACGTTTTACCAAGCCTCGTGGCAACCGGCCGACCCGGCGCGGGGCACGCCAGTGAAGTCCACGCTGGCAGTCGTGAACGACCCCGCGGACCGAATCCCGCTCTATTCTTGCATCGTGATCACAATTGGTTTGGTCCTTCACTTCTGTTTGAAACTCTCCCGGCACTTGCGGCGCGAGAGCCGGCGTCTGGAATCAAGGGAGGCATTGGCATGAGGGCGGCAACCCCGATAGTGCTTGCGATTGTTGCGACATTCTGCTCCGGCTTGGCATGGGGGCAATCCGCGGAATTGGTGACAAAACCGATCGACTGGGACAAGGAAACGATCGAACTCTTCTCGACACTTCCCGTACAGGACGGCGGCCGCATAAAGCCGTTGAGCACGTACGCGGGGTTTGCGCTACTGAAGCTGAACGGCAAACGCACGACCAACGATCTCGATGACAACCGTATCGAGCCGATGGAATGGCTGCTCGATACGATGTTTTTTCCCGAGACCGCCGAGCATTACAAGATTTTTCTTATCCAGAACTCGGAGGTGCTCGATGCCATCGGTGTGAGCCACGACGATCGCAAGAAGCGGGATCGGTTCTCCATGGCGGAATTGACGCCGGGCGTCGGCAAGCTCTACGAGTTGGGCCGCGAGTATTCCGACGAGACGAAATACGATCAGGATAAGCTTACCTCGACGCAACGGCAGATCATCAACCTTGCGTCGAATGTCTTTCAGTACCAGCAATTGAGCCATTATCTGGACTTTGCTCGCCACGAGTTTACGATTCCGGAAGGATCGGCGCTCGCCGCAGTACTGCCGGAGAACCGGTACAGCGCGATTCTGGACAAGGCGGTCACATTGCGGCTGTTGACGCTGGCGCTTGAGCGGGGCATGGACGCCGTGACAGAGCGGCTGGCGCCCGCAGAAGTGGAGCGGCTTCATGAGGTATTGCCGCCGGAACTGGGGCAATTGGACGACGCGACGCGTGAGAAAAACCTGGGAGACCTCCGGCAGTTGCTCCATGA
>JAHDWY010000083.1:8648-10608 GCA_023384315.1 Candidatus Hydrogenedentota bacterium
CTCGACATCATGTCCAGCCGCAGTGAAGGGCTCGCGCTGTTCCCGCCGACGGAAGGGCTCGGCGACCAGGAGCATTGGATGGCTGCAGGCGAATTGGCCGAACTTGCGTTTTCCGCCGGAGCGCCTATCGAAGGCGAGCTTGCACTCGTGCGCTCATTGGAGGACGTCGCGCGTTCGACGGAGCAACCGCAGACGCTGAAGACCGAACTCGGGCAGTTCCACGATGCGGTCGTGGGGCTCGCCACGGCGCGCGGCGAATACGGCAAGGTGCCGCTCGAGGTCAACTATTACGACCTGAACTTGCTCCTCTGGAGTCTGATGCTGTTTGTCTTGGCCTTCGTCGTGGCCGCGGTGTCCTGGATGGTCCCGTACAGTAAAGGATTGAGCAAAATATACCCGCTATTCCTGGCGCCGCCGGGCATTCTCTTGATCGCCGCCATCACGTACCGCTGCATCATTCGCGGCCGGCCTCCCGTGAGCACCTTGTACGAAACGATCCTGTTCATCACCGCCGTGATTGTGGTGGTGGCGTTCATCATCGAGTACATGAACCGGCAGAAGATCGCCTTCTCCCTGGGCGCGCTGTTGGGGATGATGGGACTCTTCCTGGCGTACCGGTATGAGGCCAAGGAAGGTGTCGATACGATGCCGAGCTTGATCGCCGTGCTCGATACGAACTTTTGGCTTGCGACCCACGTGACCACGGTCACCATGGGGTATGCCGCAGGCCTCTTCGCTGGTGCGATCGCACACGTGTACATTTTCGGAAGGCTCTTCGGCTTCCGGCGCGAGGATAAGGGCTTCTACAAGTCGGTCTCGCGGATGACCTACGGTGTACTCTGTTTCGGCCTGGTATTCTCGGTCGTGGGGACGGTACTCGGCGGGATCTGGGCGAATGACAGTTGGGGCCGGTTCTGGGGTTGGGATCCCAAGGAAAACGGGGCGCTCATGATCGTGTTGTGGGAATTGGCGATCCTGCACGGGCGGCTCGGCGGCTACATTCGCGATCTGGGTGTGGCGATAGCCAGCGTATTCTGTGGGATCATCGTGGCTTTTTCCTGGTGGGGCGTAAACCTGCTCGGCGTCGGGCTGCACAGCTATGGATTCACCAGCGGGGTCATGCAGGCCTTGATCATCTTCTACTCCATCGAGGCCTTCGTGATCTTGTTGGGGTTTGCCGTGTGGTACATGCAACGGCGCGCCGTGCCGGAGCCGGTACCGGCGCCGGACAAGAAGAAGCGGCGGGTAAAAGGGCCACTGCCGGCAAAGGCGTCGAAATAGGATTCGTGCTCGCTTTGAGGCTGTAGCTCCCTCCATCAAAGGAATCTGATGGGTTGCAACCGTTAGCGGGGCTGATTTCTATTGAGTTGCTGACCGGCCTTCGCGTAGAATCGCGCCGTGTTTTTGCATGTAAGGTTAAGTGGTGCCCTGCGTGAAGGCGCGGCAGGCCGCGTTGCAGCGTACCGCAGTCGGGATCTGGGTCTGTCACGATGAAATCTGGGAGGAGAGGGAATGATCACGTTGGATAGTCGTCGCTCGATAGTTCAGCTTGTTGCCATTTTGACGTGTGCCGCGGTGCTCGTCTTCGGAGCCGCTCCTGCGGAAGCGGGGATTCTGAAGAAGCTCACCGGAGGCGGAGGGGAAGAAGAATCCGCGTCCGAGCCGGCCGAGGAATCGGCGCCGGCCCCGGCGCCTCACTCGGGACCCAAGCAGGTCGTGGCCGTGGGCGCCTTCGAGGGCGCTGGGAAATTGGGTTGGGACGAAGGTCCCGTGATGGCGGCCATGCTGCAGGATCAGTTGATGCAGAGCGGCCGGTTTGTGGTGGTCGAACGGCAGCAATTGGATTCGATCCTCCAAGAGCAGGATTTGGGCGCAGCGGGCCGGATTAATTCCGAAACCGCCCTGAAGATCGGGCAGATCGTCGGCGAGCTGGCGAAGCTGGACCAGCGTCGCGGGCACG
>JAHDWY010000084.1 GCA_023384315.1 Candidatus Hydrogenedentota bacterium
TCGGCTTTGCCCTGGACATGTACGGCAAAGGGGTGTACGCCAAGGATCGCGATGAGGCAGCCAAACGCTCCGGCGCGCTGAAAGACGACCGGCCGAAGTTGCGCCAGCGGGCAATCGCTGGCCTCGATGTGCTGCGCGATCACGAACGGGTTGACGCGGATCGGCTCGCCGCGATCGGCTATTGCTTCGGCGGCACGACGGTGCTAGAGATCGCGCGGAGCGGCGAACCCATCCAGGGCGTGGTGAGTTTTCATGGCGGGCTCGGCACGCCAACGCCGGAAGACGCCGAAAACATCAAAGCGAAGGTACTGGCGCTCCATGGCGCAGACGATCCCTTTGTGCCGGCAGAGGAAGTAGCGGCGTTCATGGACGAAATGCGAAACGCGAACGTGGACTGGCAGATGATCCATTACGGCGGCGCGGTGCACAGCTTCACCGATCCCGACGCGAACATGCCAGGCATGGCCGAGTACCACGAGCCCTCGGCACACCGATCGTGGGAGGCGATGCGGCAGTTCTTCACGGAGATCTTTGAATAGAGCCACTACAGCTCGATATCTTTTGCGGAATCCACGATAAGCGTCGGCTGATACGGAAAACGCAGGACGTCTTCACGTCTTGTAACGCCGCTCAGCACGAGGATGGTCTCCATCCCGCTTTGAACGCCCGCGATGATATCGGTGTCCATGCGGTCGCCCACCATCACCGTGTGCTCGGAATGAACGCCCAGGTAATTTAGCGCCGTGCGCATCATCAGCGGGTTCGGTTTGCCGATGAAGAAGGGGCTCCGTCCGCTGGCCGCTTCGATGAGTGCGGCCATCGCGCCGCACGCCGGTGCCAGCCCCGACTCCGTCGGACCCGACGGATCGGGATTGGTGGCAATGAAATGGGCGCCCGCCGCCACGAGGCGGATCGCTTTCGTGACCAGTTCCAGATTGTACGCGTGCGTTTCGCCGAGCACGACATAATCCGGTTTGTGATCTGTGATGACGTAGCCTGCTTCATGGATCGCGCTCGTCAAACCGCTCTCGCCAATCACAAAAGCCGTTCCTCGATCGCGCTGAGCCTGGAGAAACCGCGCCGTCGCCATGGACGACGTAAAGATCCGTTCGGCAGGAATCTCGAGCCCGATAATCTTTAACCGGTGCGCGAGGTCCCGCGGCGTGTAGAGCGGATTGTTGGTCAACACGAGGAATTCGAGCTGACTCTCGTGCAAGCGCCGAATGAAGGAATCCGCGCCCGGAATCGGCGTACTACCCGCGACGAGGACGCCATCCATATCAATAAGGTAGTTCTTTTTCATGGTGTGCCGTTACGTCTTCCACAAAGAGTCGAAAGGGAGTTGATGAAGAGATCTTGGATCCAGGATATTGTCTAGTATACCAGAATCCAACTGGCGGACTAAATATCCGGTAGTGATTCTCGGACATCTTGCGGAAAAGGAAGCCAAGCAGACCCGGGGAACTAATGTCCACTCAGCCGGGGCATCGTCGGGCTGATCGAATTCACTCACGTACTGGAAACGTCGCGCCTTCTCCGCCCCGGAGGGGCGAAAGATTGTAGCCCGATGTGGAGCGAAGCGGAACGTTGGGTTGGCCGATTCTCTGTGTTCGCGAAGCCCCGGAGGGGCGGTAGAATAGCTGCTCCAGCCTTTGTCACGGCTATCTGATCAACTCGCGATCCTTGAGGCGTCCGAGAATCGGTACCGGCTTCTAAGCTGAAACACCAGGAGCGCTAGTTCTCCTGCTGCCCAGCGAGCGAAAGCGATTCGAGGCCTTGGCAGTGGATGAGCCGCAGCAACTCCGCCAGCATCTCGCGCTGGTCCGGCCAGAACAAGGCTGGCAATTCGTCCAGCGGAAACCATCCCGCATCGGGATGCTTGTCGCCTTCAATCGGGTCGAATTTGACTTCATCAGTCGTGTAGAGAAAATAATGAATGGTCTTCCACTTCGTGCGTTCAAGATTCTGCCGCTGGCGCGCTCCCAACGGCCGGATCAACGTCAATTCGTGAAGCCCTGCCTCCTCCCCCACTTCGCGCCGCGCGGCGGCCTCCATGCTTTCGCCGGCCTCGACGTGGCCCTTCGGCAACACGTAGTGGGGATGGTCTAACTCGGTGATAAGCGCAACGGAAATACGTCCGCCGTCTTGGCGAAGGACTACGCCGCCCGCCGAGGTGACTTCCGCAAGACCGCTCGTGCGTATGTACCAGGAATCGTCTATCATGTGCCGCTGGATCTTGCCATTGGTTTGACCTGATTCGGGAATGATAAGCGCCGCGGCGGTATCAGGTCCAGTCCGCGTGATGCCCAAGCCCGGTGCGCGAAGGAATACACGTGAACTCCGCGACCTCGCGTGATATATCGAACATCGTCCTGGGCGCGCTGATCGGCACGCTCGCTCCAGTCTTGTGCCTGGCTCCCTTTGTGACGCGGGCCTTTCATATCGACGATCCCATGTACATCTGGACCGCGCAACATCTGCATGCCAACCCCTTCGACTTCTACGGATTCGACGTCAATTGGGATGGGTTTATCAAATCCGCCGCGCAGGAGAACAAGAATCCACCCCTCGTTTCCTACTACATGGCCGTCGTCGCCGCGTTCACTGGGTGGAGTGAACTTGCGCTGCATGCGGGCTTTCTGATCCCTGCAGCGGCGCTTGGACTCGGCATCTATTTCCTGGCGAAACACTTCTGCAGCCATCCCGTCATCTCCACATTGATTGCGATCTTCACGCCCGCCGTTCTGGTGTCCGGCTCCAGCGTCATGTCGGACGTACCCATGCTGACGCTCTTCGTCTGGGCGATTATCCTCTGGTTGCGCGGGCTGGAATCCGACAACACCAAGTGGTTGTTTGCCGCGGGCTTTGCCATCGCAGCGGCCGCCTTGACCAAGTATTTCGGGATCGCGCTGGTGCCTTTGCTGGCGGTGTATACCGCTTCGCGATTGCGCAAAGCGGGATGGTGGATTGCCGCGCTCGCGGTTCCGGTGTTGGTCATGATCGCGTACGAATGGGTCATGTGGTTTCACTACGGCACCGGCGGTCTCCTGAACGCCGCCGGATACGCGGGGGCCAGCCAGACCCCGGGACGGAGAATGGCGGCGCTTCTCGTGGGGCTGACCTTCACGGGCGGATGCATGTCCCCGATAGTATTCTTCGCGCCGCTCTTTAAGATACGGTATTTGCCCGTCGTCGCGGTGTGCGTATCGGTGATTGTCGTGCTTCTGTTCTCAGCAGCGCCGGCATTTCAGACGATGCTCGCGCAATCCGCCCCCGAACAGTCCTGGTGGATCGCGGTTCAGGCGGCCTTATTCGCTACCGCAGGACTTACCGTCATGATCGTGGTCGCGCTCGACTGGATCGAGAAGCGCGATGCCGATTCAACATTGCTCGTACTGTGGGTCCTCGGCACGTTTGTATTCTCCGTGTTTCTGAACTGGTCTGTGACCTCGCGCACCATCCTGCCCATGGTTCCGCCCGTAGCCATCTTGATCGTGAGGAGGCTGGAGATGCTTCAAGACCGGGGTGAGCGAATCCCCGGCTGGCACTGGTACGCGCCGCTCGTCCCGTCTCTGATCCTCGCATTGGCAGTCGCATGGGCGGACGCGCGCCTCGCCAATTCCGCTCGGGACGCCGCGCAGCGATTCGGCCGGGAGATGGCCCATTACTCCCACAACGTCTACTTCCAGGGCCACTGGGGCTTTCAGTACTACCTGGAAGTCGAGGACGCTGAACCGGTCGCGTACGGCCAGACGGACTTTCGCGCGGGCGACGCCATCATCAACCCCATCAACAACACCAGTGTATGGCCGGTGGACGAATCGTTGATTGCGTCGCGGTTTGCTGGCTCGTTTTCCGGACCTCGATGGATTACCACGATGAGCCGGCCGCTGGGCGCAGGATTCTATACAGACCTGTGGGGACCACTGCCCTTCGCGTTCGGACCCGTGCCGGAGGAACGTTACGTGACCCTTGTATTGAACGGAAGAGGAATTCCCTTTGAAAATGTGGCGTACCATGAGTAGCCAACCATTGCGCCAACGCTCTGGTATCACCATGTTTCTACTCGCTGCGATGGCTGTGGGGGCCATGCTGCGCTGGCATGAATTGGACGCGAGCTTATGGCTCGACGAGGTATTCACACACGAAGGCGCGAGCCGCAGTATCTTCTACGCGTGGAGCCACCGCGCCTATCCCCTCTACTATGTGCTCGCCAATCTCGCGCTACGGTTCGACGATTCCGAGATCGCGCTGCGATTCCCCAGCTTTCTCGCGGGCATTCTTACCATTCCCGCCGTGTACCTGCTGGCGTCGCGTGCTGGCGGCCGTGCTGCTGGGATCGTTGCGGTATTGCTGATGACCTTCAACGCCTATCACATCCGCTACAGCCAGGAGGCCCGCTTCTACGCGCTGGTCATGCTGGGCAGCATTCTCATGGTATGGACGCTGCACCGCGCGCTCACCCGCGGCGAAGCGCGGGACTGGATCGGGTATGCTGTCACCGGGTTCTTCTCGCTCATCGCACAACTCAGTGTAATCCCCTACTTTCTTACGCTGGCAGGAACCGCGGCGCTTTGGCTCGCAGGCGCCGGTGTCACGAAAGGGAGGCAGTGGCCTTGGCGCAAGTTCGCCTGTTTTTCCCTGGCCACAGTCTGCGCGATCAGCGGATTGGCCATCGCGACAACTACCGACAGATCGTTCAGCATCGATATGTTTTCCCTGGAAGCGGAAGAGATGGCGGACGAAAACGAAGAAGGGATTTCCAGCTACTCCTTTCGATTGACGCTGCCGCAATACGCGGGGTACATCGGGGACTTCGCGCCTGTAGAGCCGGGACCTTTCCGCTACGGTCTCGTACTTTTCGCGGTTGTGGGATTCGGCGCCCTGGTCGCGCGCGATCGATGCCTGGCGGCGATCGTCGCCGCCCAGTTTCTAATTCCTCCCATACCATTCTTCATCATGCATTCGAGTCATTGGTACGCATCACGGTATTTCTGTTCCGTACTCCCGTTATACGTTTTACTCATCGCACTCGGGATGGTAACGACGGCGGTATTCGTTGCGCGCACTCTTCGTCAACAACCATACCGTCAGCAGCGATCGGAGACTGGCGAGCTTGCCAAATCGCCTGTGGCCCAAAGGCTTTCGAGAGCGTCCCTCATCGTATTGACCGCATTCCTGCTGGCGCTGTCTCCCGCGCACGCGCTGGCAATCGCCGACCACTACGAGAAGCGACCGATTTCGGATTGGAAGCAGCTGGCCAACTACATCGCCCAACGATTCCAGCTCGATACGAGCATTGTATTGTTCACGCCGCGCAGTGCCGATGGCCGTGCCAAACCCGCCGGTGTCTTTTCGATACCGCTCCACTTCTACCTCCAGCGCAGCCTCCCGAAATACTTCCCTGAAAACCATCATGCCGTACTGGGAACGCTTCGCTACGTGGAGGCCGGTACGCCACAGGAACTGAGGAAGCGAATCACCGACACAACAACTCCCGCGGCCTGGGTCGTCGTGCGGCGAAAGCGGGACCTGCCCAAGGGCTGCGACCGGGTCCTCGGCGAGTACGCGGTTGAACCGTGGCGCCGGTTCGGCCGGCTCTTGGTCCGCGATATGCAGGGACAACCTGTCGAGATCAAGAGTCCGGAGTGATCGGTGTGGGCCGCGCAAAGTAGAATGACGCGTCACAACCCGGTCTACAACTGCGAGAGGTTTCATGGAAGTCATCATACGTCCTGACGCCGAATCCGCCACGCACCTCGCCGCGCGCGTCATTGCCCGCGAGATCCGGCTCAAGCCAAAACTGGTCCTCGGGCTTGCCACGGGGCGAACCATGGAGCGCCTCTACCGCCATCTCGTCGAAACGCACCGGAAAGACGACCTGGACTTTTCGCTGCTCACCACGTTCAATCTCGATGAATACATCGGGTTGCCGCCGGACCATCCGCAGTCCTATCGCCACTACATGAATCACCATCTCTTCGATCACGTGAATATCGACATCCGCAACACCAATCTCCCCGACGGCATGGCCGACGACATCGATGCGGAGTGTGTCCATTACGAGCAACTGATCCGCGATTGCGGCGGTATCGATCTGCAAGTCCTCGGCATTGGGCGTTCGGGCCACATCGGGTTTAACGAGCCGCTTTCCGCGATGTTCTCCCGCACGCGCGCCAAGGCGCTCACGCCGACCACCATCGAGCAGAACGCTCCCCTCTTCGCCGATCCTCGCGAGATGCCGAAACGCGCCATCACCATGGGCGTCGGAACCATACTCGATTCCAAACACTGCCTCATGCTGGTCACCGGTGCGGAGAAAGCTTCGGTCATTGCGAAGGCCGTGGAAGGTCCCGTCACGAGCATGATCTCGGCCACGGCGCTTCAGCTCCATCCTGACTGCCGCGTGATCGTCGACGAAGCGGCCGCGTCGCAACTGGAAAACAAAGAGTACTACCGCTGGATTTTCGAGAACGAACCGGAATGGCAAGAGTTTCAGTAACGGCGGCGAAACCCGCAACCCAAAGGGGGAACCCACATGTCCGACGATCGCGTGAATGCATTCGAACGTGCAAAGGATGAGGTCACCAAACTCTCCAAGGAACCCGACAGCGACGTCAAACTGCGGTTGTACGCCCTGTTCAAACAGGCAACCAAAGGCGATTGCACCGGCGACCGGCCCGGCATGATGGATTTCGTCGGCCGTGCAAAGTACGACGCATGGAATGCCTTGTCCGGCACCAGCCGCGAAGATGCCATGGACCAGTACATCGCCCTCGTAGAAAAACTGAAGGCCTCGGACACATGATGTCTCTCGCGTCTCCGGGTTGACCTTGCCTGCCTAAATGAGGAATATAGGCGCGCAACAACGAAGGAGAACGTTTGCATGCCGCCACGTGAAGTACAGTACGCCGATATGAAGTCGCTCGTCGGCACGGAGATCGGCGAGTCGGATTGGTATGAAGTCACCCAGGAAGAGATCAACGCCTTCGCCAAGGCGACCCACGACGAACAGTGGATACACGTGGACGTGGAGCGGGCGAAGAAGGAATCTCCCTTCGGCGGCCCCATCGCCCATGGCTACTATACGCTGTCGCTCGTGCCCTACCTCATGGACCAGATCTGGACCGTGAAAGGGATTTCAGCGGCCCTGAACTATGGGCTCAATCGCTTGCGGTTTCCCGCTCCCGTGTTGATTGGCAGCAAGATCCGCCTGCGCGCGAAACTGAGCAGCGCCGACGACGTTCCCGGCGGAGTCCAGGTGGTCATGCTGCTCGCCATGGAAGTAGAAGGCGGCGACAAGCCGGTCTGTGTCGCCGAAGGCGTCTTTCGATACTACGAGTAGCCCGTCCGCTCACTTTCCGCCGCGCGCGATGAACCCCATGATCAATCGGTCCACCCAGCGCGACGGCAGGATCTCCAGCGCGAGGCGAATCCGTGCATCCGTGCCGACCAGATAGCGCGTCTTCGGACGCCGGGCTGTCAGCGCATGGTATACCGCGCGGACGACCGTCTCGGGCGGCGCGGCCTTCGAGGCCATCTTCACAGCGGTCGCGCGCGCCGCGGTCATCTGGGTCCCATACAGGTCATGCGCCTTCTCGGGAAGCTCGCTGAGCATCCGGTCGGCCAAAGCCAGCGACTTCTCCCAGATCGGGGTCGCGATGTCGCCGGGTTCAACCAACGATACAGGGATACTCCAAGCGCTCAGTTCCAGTCGCAATGCGTCGGCCAAGGCTTCAATCGCGTGTTTCGAGGCGCCGTAGCCCCCTTGAAATGGCGTCACCGCTTTCCCGTCGATGCTTCCGATCATGACGATTCGGCCTCGGCCCTTCCGGATGAGCGGGAGAAAAGCCTGGGTCACCGCAATCTGTCCAATGACGTTGACCTCAAGTTGATCCCGCAAGCGCTCCAAGGGCAGGAACTCCAGAGGACCCGGAATATCGACACCAGCATTGTTCACCAAGCCCCATAAACCAGATTCACATTCCGCGGAGACCCGCTCCACCGCACGGGCGATGGAATCCGAATCGGTGACGTCGAGTTGGATAGGAACGATGGCGTTCATCCCCTCAAGCGCGGTTGCCCCCTCCTGGGGGAGGTGAGTTCCAAAAATTCGAAAACCCTCGCGAGCCAGCCGCTCTGCGCAGGCGCGCCCAATCCCGGAGCTTGCACCAGTTATTACGACGGCCTTGCTGGATTCAGCAGACACGCTTCAGCACCTCCACGACACGATCCAATTCCTCGCTCGTATTGTAAAAATGCGGCGAAAAGCGCAAGAACATGTCTCCCGCGCGGTTCTGCCGGCACGAGACCGTGATCCCTTCCTCTTCCAAGGCCTGCGCAACGGGCTTCAATTCTTTGGTCGGATGGCGAACCGTGAGAATTCCGGACGTTGACGACTCGGGGTGATTGTCGGCATGCCCGTAGATTTCGAATCCGAGCGGAAGTAGTCGCTCGACCAATTCACGTCGAAGCTCCAGGATCCGCCCCGCAACCTGGTCGATACCGGCATCTTCCAGAAGCTTCAGGGCCGCCGTCATCCCGATGATCCCCGGCAGGTTCAGCATCCCCGGTTCGTACCCCCGGCCACCCGGCTCGAATTCGATCCGGTCCTGCGCGACGAATTCCGGAGACCGCACGTTCCAACTTCCAAGAAGCGACGGCCGAAGCAGGCCCTGACGCTCTTTTCTGATGTAAACGATACCAGCCCCGGCAGGACCAAGCATCCACTTGTGCGAATCGGCGCTCAAGAAATCCACATGTTCAACTGACAAGGGAAAAGCGCCCAGCGTTTGAATCGCATCCAGACAAAACAGGACCCCCCGCTTCTGTAATCGATGTCCAATATCATCGACATCTACCCGGTATCCGCTCAAGAAGTTGCAGGTCGCCAGCGTCACCAACCGCGTTCGCTGCGACAAAGCCGCCTTAACGGTCTTCCACGTGATCGCACCGGGACGCTCGGGCGCAAGCGCAACCGGACGGACGCCGCGCCGCTCCAGCTCGGTCCACGCATACACATTCGCCGGGTAGTCGTCCGGGTAATACACGACCTCATCGCCGGACTCCCAGGGGATACCGTTCGCCACCAGGCTGAGCCCCAGGGAAGTCGGACCCAGCAGCGCGATTTCCTCGGACGAACACCCCAGCACCCGGGCGCTCACCTGCCGCGCCGCGAGGACTTGCCCGTTTACCCAACCGTTCTCCTGGGCATGCCGCGACCCCCGGCGGCAGAACTCTTCAATCGCCTCACAAGCGCACCGCGGAAGGGGGCACACCCCCGCATGGGCCAGAAAGATCCGTTCAGCCGTAACGGGGAACGCGTAGTTGCGGGTCTCTTCTGAAGCGAGAATTTCCTGGATGGTCACAAGGGCATTCCTCCCTCCGATTCGGAAACAAAGTAAATTTTCAAACACATTATTCTTGTGTTGATAAGAAACCAATAGTCGTCGAACAACGAACGCAGCGGCAATGATTTACAGAACAGAAGTCCGTTCCAAAGATACGTTAGTGTTTCACCATCGTTTCAAAAGTGTTTTTATTGAATAAAACATAATATATACGCACCAGTTCTTGCGGGTTCACCAGATACTAGGCCGATCAAAGCGTTTATCCACACCTACACTTCAAGCCGCTTCTCGCGGTCGCGAGTAAATGATAATTCACCAAAGACCCAGCGACTCCAACCAGCCAAGAAACTGCTTGGCCCGCGCCGAGGTCGTGTGATATGCGAGAAAATGCTCGCGTCCCGCACGAGCGATTGTCATGGCTTCATCCGGATGGGCGAGGTAGTGCTCCAACTTCTCCTCCAGCTCTGGCAAATCGTCGAAGAACACCGCCGACCCGCCATCCACGAAGTCGTGCGGGCTCCGGATGGGGGGCCGCTCCGCAAGCAACATCACCCCGTGAGCGGGTAGTTCCCAGTACCGGACCGTATCGTAGCCATATCCGAAGAGGGACAGGCCCATCCGCGCCCCCTCCAGCGTGGCCCGGTACTCCGCCTGCGAAAAGGTCTGGTCCATGTTCCGCCCCAACTTCCCGGAGAGCCAGTCCAGGTACAAGGCGCGGGTCCCGAAGATACGCTTCCCCGCCCAAAACAGGTCGTGGGTTCGCTCCCAGGATACCGATTCCGGCACAAGCCGGTCGGGATAGCCAAACGGCAGAGGAAAGCTGTTCTCCCCATACGCGAAGCCGGCCAGCATCTCCCGCTTGAAATAGGCGGCCACGGAGGCCCGGCCCAGATATTCCAAGGCGCTGGATAACAGGCTATGCGGATCGTCCCACGGATCGTACACCACCACGGGTACCCCGCTCCCGGCCTCGAGGAAACGCCGGACCGTATCGCGATAGGCCCGCTGCACGACGTCCGCGAACAGAATGAGGTCGAACCGGCCCTCGCGCAGCTCTTCCACCAACTGCTCCGGCGACCGCGGTTCGCCGGGGTAGTCGAAGACGCAAGGATAGTTCAGCGCCGACTCCGGACGTTGCCCGTGCAGGGTGGGCTTCCAGGGAAACTCGACGACGTTCTCCGCGCCCAACACGCTGCAAAGACCATCGAACAGCGAGTCCAT
>JAHDWY010000085.1:0-1411 GCA_023384315.1 Candidatus Hydrogenedentota bacterium
GGAAACGGTTGATACAAAAATGGACGATGAGCTAAGGCCGGAATACGATCTCAAGGGCTTGCGTGTAAGAAAGCTGGGGCCCGGCCGAGAGAGTTTCGGTGGATCGGTGGTTCGCCTTGAGCCTGATGTTGCCGAGGTTTTTCCGGATGCAGCGTCAGTGAACGAAGCGCTGAAGTTTCTCATGAGAGTCACGAAGGAGAACAAGCCAACAATTAACAACCCAGGACGCGACGCCTGACTTGGTTGCCCCGCGTTGCCGGCCCCGTAGAATATTCCTCACTCCTGGGAACCCTTCCGTCGCGTTTTGCCGCGAAGGAACGCAAAAGAACGCGAGAGAATGAACGTCGTGTCATTTTTGCGTTCTTTTGCGTTCTTTTGCGTTCTTTTGTGGCTGAAACGCGGCGCGGCATGAACGGAAGAATCGTGTCCACCGATTTCACCGATTGTCACCGATGAAGGATCGGAACCAATTCCCCGGCATCGGGATTGGGGGGTTGGAACGATGAACGCGGAACGATGAATGCGGTGGCGCGGTCGCGAGGAAGTCCATCGTGGAGCAAGAAACGCATCACGCGAAGGTCTCGTTCCAGGACGAACTGAGCAGGCTCTTTCGAAAACACGGGATCGCGTGGGATGAACGGTATGTTTGGGATTAAGGCCGCAACCCTTTCAGGGTAGTTGCTACGATACGCCATCGTTTCCCCAGGTAGCGCGGCGGCGTCTTGTCGACACCGCCCCGCAACCACGCCATGGCGTGGCTGGGCGCCCAATGTCCCGTTGGGACCACAAGACCGAACCGGAGTTGCAATCCGGACGTCATCCACGCGCACGGGGGGACTGAATTCATGCCCTTCCATTTCTTAATTCGTAGTCTGTTCCTTTAATTTCCATCTCTCATTCTCATAGGCCTTGACAAGTCATATTCGCATCTGCCGCGGGCTCGGTATGCGCAGTCGATGAGAAAGGCAAGATTCTCCAGGCTTGGGCCGAGACGTCGCCACTGCGTCACAGATACTTTTGCGTTCTTGTTGACTAATTGATCGATTATGCGGTCAGGCAAATATGGATAACGACGCTCATATTCGTTCCGGGATTCAATGGAGCACCAATCTCGCTGCTCTGGATACAATCGTTCCTTCTCGGCGTCCCCATGCGGCGCAGTGAAATGCTTCGGGTTTGTGCTCGGAAGTTGGACAACAACTATGCCGCTCCTCTTATTTACCCTGCCGTCGATCATACTGGAATAGAGTTCCCAATCTACAAACTTCCTTCGGGCAGTTCCTGTGCCAACTAGAAGGACGGTCACGGAAGATTCCCGTAAATACTCATCGCGTATCTTTGTCCGAATGGTCTCAGGTGGCAAAGCCGGATCGATTTCCCCTACGTCCACTGAATAATCAACAAACACATT
>JAHDWY010000085.1:1421-6338 GCA_023384315.1 Candidatus Hydrogenedentota bacterium
GACTTGTACTCGTAGTCATTGCCGTGGTGGTAACTGATGAAGACCCTATGAACCGGCACTACGCCCATACGCCCGCCTTTCTTCATCTAGACACATCTTACTGCGCCCATACGGGAAACAGTCGCCCAGTCTAGTAAGGCTAGCACAATGGTGGTGGGTATTTCACGTGGGTACACGTGATACATTGCGCGTGAACGGCAATTCACGCGATAATACAATACGCTGCAGCACCTTTTGGATCCGCGGCCGCCCATGCCGCTAGAAACCTTTGCTACGGGCTGCTACGGGACCGCAGCATTAACGGCTTGTGTCAGTCATCGGGTCCCGCTACTATCGAAGGAATACCCCGCCCAGTGTCGTTGGGGACTGGGCGGAGTGGCTACGTGTGTGCAGGATGAATGATAGGCCAAAAAGACTACGAACTATGAACTACGTTAAATCTAAGCAGCGCGTTGCCGACCACGGGGAAGTTTTCACCCCCGCGTGGTTGGTCGAGGCCATGCTCGACATGGTGAAGGACGAGACAGAGCGCATTGACTCCCGCTTTCTCGAACCAGCCTGCGGCAGCGGCAATTTCCTTGTGCAGATTCTGCGGCGCAAGTTGGCCGCCGTGGAATTCAAGTATGGAAAGTCGGACTTCGAGCGGCGGCACTATGCACTGCTCGCACTGATGTGCATCTACGGAATTGAAAAGCTGGCGGACAATATTGCGGAATGTCGCGCGAATTTGGTGGAGATTTTCGCCGAGTACCTAAACCTTGACACGTCAGACGATCTTTATAGAGCGGCTTCTTATGTTCTATCAGTGAATCTTGTCCATGGGGACGCCTTAAAGATGTGCACCTGGGATGAGCAACCCATCACGTTTGCGGAGTGGGGCTACCTTGGCAAAGGGAAATTTCAGCGCCGCGACTTTTTATATGGTAGTCTCACCCAGGCATCGGCTTTCAATGATATTGATCGCAGCCCGCTCTTCGCGCATCTTGACCACCACGATATCTTTAGGCCGACGAAGACTTACCTTCCCTTCACGGTTGCTGAACTTGCCACGCCGTCCCGTATCATGGTTGTAATGGAGCCATCATGAACGGACAGGCCAGCTTTGCATTGCGCGGGCGCAATCCGGATGTGCTGACGTGCATCGCGAACCTCTCCAATGACGAGGTGTTCACGCCGCCTGAGTTCGCAAACCGGATGCTGGACACTTTGGCCGAAGCGTGGGCGGCGGCCAACGGCGGCGCGGATATCTGGGCGGATAAGACGGTGACATTCCTGGATCCGTGCACCAAGTCGGGCGTGTTCCTGCGTGAGATTACCAGCCGCCTCACCAAGGGCCTTGCAGGCGAGATACCCGACCTCGAGGAACGCGTTGATCATGTCTTGACGAAGCAGGTGTTCGGTATCGGGATTACGTATCTCACGAGCCTGCTTGCGCGGCGCAGTGTGTATTGCTCGAAGCATGCAAAGGGTGAGCACTCGATTGCCAAGGGATTCGACAACGACCATGGCAACATTTGGTTCGAGCGCACGGAGCACAGGTGGGTCGACGGCAGATGCACCTACTGCGGGGCAGGCCAAAAGACGTTTGATCGCGGCGAAGGGCTTGAGACTCACGCATATTCATTTATTCACACTGACGACATCAAGGCTCGGATGGCCGAGCTATTTGGAGGCGATATGCAATTCGACGTGATCATCGGAAACCCGCCGTATCAAATGAAAGGCGGCGCAGGTGGTACCAGTGACTCGTCGATCTACCATCTTTTTGTTGAACAAGCTCTCAACCTTGATCCACGCCACGCGGTGTTCGTAATCCCATCGCGGTGGCTTGCTGGTGGCCGAGGTATGGATGATTTCCGTAAGGCGATGCTAAGCGGCAAGCACATAAGAAACTTGGTCGACTACACGAAGATGTCAACCGCGTTTCCCGGCGTTGATTTCGAAGGCGGCGTTGGTTACTTCTTGTGGGACAGGAATTACCAGGGCGACTGCGAATACACGCTCGTGCTTGGAGATGAAGAGCAGCCTGCCGTTGTCCGCAGGCTGGATGAGTTTGATATCTTTGTGCGCGACACACGTGCGGTTAGTATTTTGAAGAAGGTCCAGCATCTGGACGAGCCCTCGATGGCAGACCTCGTGAGCGGAGATACACCATTTGGTTTGCCCACAAACTTTGTTGGATACAAGGACAAGCCATTTCGCGGCTCGCTTGCCCTCTACCTAACTGAACGTGGACAACGTTTGGTCGTCCACACTGCTCGATCGGGTATCCGAAAGAACGTTCACCTGATTGATTCATGGAAGGTGCTTCTCCCAGAGGCGTACGGCGAGCGAGGGGCGATCCCTGCGCTGGTTCTTGGCCCTACCATAGTGGCGCCACCTGCGTCGGTGTGCACACAGACGTACCTGGTGGCGGGGCCACTCGCAAGTAAAAAGGCGGCGGCGAGTGTCCAGAGTTATACTAGGACTCGGTTTTTCCGCTTTCTCGTTTCGCTTCGCAAGATCACCCAGCACGCACTTCGCTCAACATATTCCTGGGTCCCTCAGCAGAAATGGAATCGCACTTGGACTGACGAAGCTCTTTACGCGAAGTATGGCATCACGAGAAAGGAGCAGACCTACATTGAATCCCAGATCCGGACGATGAACCTCGAAAACGGCAACGATGAGTAAACCCGCCATAGACGAGATCCTCGCACCCAGGCCGGAGGCCCAGCCGCGCATCTACGCCTACTCTATTCACGACGAGGCGCACGCAGGTCTCCTCAAGCTGGGTCAAACTACGCGTAACGTGAAGCAGCGCGCCGCCGCCATCAAGAACTACAAGATCGAGTTGGACCAAACCGCCGTGCGACACGACGGCACGATCATCACCGACCACGAGGTACGCGCGGCGCTCGTCAGGAAGGGATTCGAAAACGCCGAACTGGAGTGGATGCGCTGTTCGGTCAAAGACATTAAGACCGTTCTCACCGAATTGCGCACCGGCAAGGCATTCACCGGCACGCACCACGAAACGTTTGCGATGCGCCGAGAGCAAGTCGAGGCTGTCGAAAAGACGTTTGAGTATTTCAAGTCAATCTGGTCGGAGAAGAAGAAAACAGGCCCGCGATTCCTCTGGAATGCGAAGATGCGTTTCGGGAAAACATTTGCCACATACCAGCTCGCAAAGAAGCTCGGCGCCAAACGAGTCCTAGTGGTAACGTTTAAGCCCGCCGTGGAAGATGCATGGCAAACCGACTTGGAATGCCACGTGGATTTCGATGGCTGGCAGTACCTATCGCGCAACTCCGACGGCGATCCGAGGGAGATTGGTTCGCGTAAGCCGGTCGTTTATTTTGGGTCCTTCCAAGACCTGCTCGGCCGAGATGCGGCGGGGAACATCAAGCCCAAGAACGAATGGCTTCACACGGTGAACTGGGACCTCGTGGTCTTCGATGAGTACCACTTCGGCGCATGGCGGGAGACCGCCAAGGAACTATTCGAAGGGGAGGAGGATGCCGTCTCCAAGAAGGAGGCCAAGCTTGAGTATGGCAGCGAGCTAGAGGATGTAAACGAAGACCTTAGCGAACTCTCGGAGAAGGAGACCGATTTCCTGCCCATCACGACCAAGGCGTACCTCTACCTTTCCGGCACGCCGTTCAGGGCGCTGGCCACGGGCGAATTTATTGAGGAGCAGATCTTTAACTGGACATACACCGACGAACAGCGGGCCAAGGCGGAATTTGCGGCGAAGAAGCCGGGAGAGTGGAACCCCTATGGGGCCCTGCCTCAGTTGCGCCTACTCACCTACCAAATGCCGGACGAACTGCTGGCAATCGCGAGCGGTGGGGAGTTCGATGAGTTTGATCTAAATGTATTCTTCGAGGCCTCGGGGACGGGGTCGAAGGCGCGGTTTAAGCACAAGAGCGACGTGCAGAAGTGGCTGGACATTATCCGCGGTGGGTATGCGCCCAAGTCGGTGGAGCACCTGAAGACTGGCACGCGGCCGCCGTTTCCGTACTCGGATGTGCGCCTGCTGCCTTACCTGCAGCACTCGTTCTGGTTCCTGCCCAACGTCGCAGCCTGCCACGCCATGGCGAACCTGCTGGCTGAGAAACACAACACCTTCTGGCGCGAGTACCAGGTGGTCGTCGCTGCAGGCGCTTCGGCGGGCATCGGCCTGGATGCGCTGCCTCCGGTGCGCAAGGCGATTGGCGGCGGATTCGAAACTAAGACTATCACGCTATCGTGCGGCAAGCTCACTACGGGCATCACCGTGCCGCAGTGGTCTTCGATCTTGATGTTCGCCGGAGACTTATTTTCAGGCTGCGTTCCGCGTGCAGTCACCGTGGTCGATCAAGAACCCCAACGGGGATAACCCCAATGAGGAGGAGATCCTCAAGCCTGTCTGCTTCGTGTTTGACTTCGCCCCCACGCGGGCGCTTCGGCAGCTCTCCGAATACGGAATTGGCCTGTCGCCCAACGAATCGAACCCCGAGAATGCGGTCAAGGACCTTGTATCGTTTCTTCCCGTGCTGGCCTACGATGGCGCGAATATGACGCAGATTGACGCGGGGGGCATTCTAGACATCGCGATGGCGGGTACGTCCGCCACGCTGCTGGCCCGCAAGTGGGAGAGCGCGCTGCTCGTGAACGTGGACAACGGCACGCTGCGTCGCGTACTCGACAATCCCGAAGCGATGGCCGCCATTGAGCGCATCGAGGGGTGGCGCTCGCTCGGCGACAACATCATCGAAACCATCATCAACAAGAGCGAGAAGGTTAAGGAACTCAAGAACAAGGCCAAGGACAAGGATCTGACGGCGAGGGAGAAGAGGGAGCTCACCGAAGAGGAAAAGGAGTACAAGTCAAAGCGCAAGCTCGTTCAGGAGAAGCTGATCAAGTTCGCAACTCGCATTCCGGCGTTCATGTATC
>JAHDWY010000085.1:6374-10555 GCA_023384315.1 Candidatus Hydrogenedentota bacterium
ACCGACTTCCGCGAGAACACGCTACAGGACGTCATCACCAAGCTTGAACCCGATCTTTTTCTCGCGGTAACTGGCCTGACGGTGAAAGACTTTCACCTACTCGTGCGACTCAAGGTGTTCAACACCGAGCAGATGAACCAAGCCGTATTCGCGTTTCGGCGGTACGAGGATGCGTCGCTCCGTTACACAGGGATCGAGAGCCACCCAGGGCTCACGCACTACGGGCTTTATGACACCGTAGTGGCGAAAGAGTGAGAAAACTCAGCGACCGACCACTCCGCCAAGGTCATCAGAAGTGTGGCCTTAATATCGCCGTACGTATTACCTCCAGGCCGCGCTCTCCCTTTCCGCTACTCGCTCGCAATCCTCGCATCGGCGACGGCTTTTAGTTGCTGTCCGGTCGTGGGGTCCACTTTGATGTCGATGGTTTCGTTGTCGTTGGTGTAGAAGAAGAAGCCGTACATCATTTCTTCGAAGGTTTGGGGGCCTTCTTCGACGGTCACGGTGGGGTCGGGGTTGAAGGGGTTGAAGGGGCTGTTGTCGAAGTGGCCGATGCATTCGATGCGGGTGCCTTTGGGCAGTTTGAGTTCGCCGGGTTCGACGTAGTAGGTCATCTGCCAGTCGAAACTGTAGTTCGGCACGTTTAACAGGGGACGCGTTTCGCCGTCGGGCAGGTGGGCGAGGAAGGTCATGTCGCGGCCGCGCAGGTGCATGTGCGTGAACATGGCCAACAGGGTCGCGTCGCAGTCCAGCGTGTCCTCGGCGGTGACCTGGTGCATGGGCGCGCCCGGCGGGATGGCGAGGGCATCGTTGTTGACGATCATGTAGCGGATGCGCTTCGTGATGGGGTGCTTCGCGTAGCGGAACCCCGCGGAGATCGTGTCCTGTTCCGGTTTGCCCGTGGTGACGTAGTGGATCTGCAGCGTGATGACCGAGCCCTTCTGAATCAACATGGCCTCGCCCGGTTTCAGATCGGCGGGTCCGCCGCCCGGCACTTTGCCCGTGAGGAAGTTCGTGCTCTGGTCGTAGTCTTCGCCGGGGAGCATGTAGATCATGTTGCAGTGGTGGAGCACCCGCGGGTTGCTGGGCATGATCTCGATGCCTTCCACCCAGGTGTCCTCGGGGAACATGTAGTCGAAGGTATGGTACTGGTAGGGGATGTAGCCGGTGGCCGGGATGTCGAAGGGTTCCTTCGCCGAGAGGACCAGGTCGGGTTCGCCGATGGCCCATTTGTCGTTCGGGAACTCGGGGACTTCGGGCAGGTTCTCCAGATCGCCCGGCTGCTTGCCGCCGCGCACCCATTGCGCGATGGTGCGTTTCTCCGACGCCGTGAGCAGGCGCTCGTTGGTGAAGTCGCCGATTTCGGGATGGGCGTACCAGGGCGGCATGCGGCCTTCCTGGACGACCTCGGCGATCATGCTGGCTTTTCCGGAGGCCTGTTCGTAGGTAATCAACGAGAACGGCGCGGCGGTATCCGGACGATGGCACTCCACGCAATTCTGATAGAGGATGGGCGCGACGTGTTCGGCGAAGGTCACGTCCGCGGGCTGGGCGGATGCGTCGCCGGGAAAGGTGATGAGGCAACCTTCCACCGGCGTCGTGGGCACGCTCACCGCTTCGCCTGCGAGGACTTCCAGGATCGCCTCCTTGAGATCGGCGCGGGCGTTCGTGGGTTGGACGCCGCTGACGCGGAACTGGTCGTCGACCCGGCCGCGATAGCGCAGGACCCGGTCCGCGTCGAGCACCGCCACTTCCGGCGTGCGTTCCGCACCGACCGCCTTCGCGCTGTAGGCTTCGGCGTCCTTCACGACGGGAAAGGTCATCTGGTATTCGACGGCGTGGCGGGCCATGTCCATGATGGAGTCTTCGGGGCCGACATTGATGCCGATGAATTGCACGCCTTGATCGGCGAACTCCTGATGCAGGGATTCCAGGACCGGCGCGTAGCGTTGCGCGACGGGGCAGGTGTTGCAGTAGAAGGCGAGGACGTAGGCCTTCGCGTCGCCGAAATCCGACAAGGTGCGGGACACGTAGCGGATGTCTTTGAATTCCATGCCGGGGACGGGTTTGCCGATGGCGGAGTCGTCGGCGATGGCCGCGAGCGATGCGAGTAGGACGAGGGAGAATGCGCGTACGTAGCCCATGGAGAATTGCCCTCCACAGACGGCAGGGTGCGCGATTGGACACGCGCGAAGCCGTCTATTTTGAATTGCTGCTGCTGACCGATGCCTTTGTATTGTGGGGGATCGGGCGCGGATCATCAAGCGCGGGGCAGCACAAATTGCAATCAAAACGTAGTGGTGTCCACCGATTTCGCCGATTTCACCGATGAGAGAACCAGAATGGGTCTAAGGGGCCTCAAGGGTTTGGCGTGGGCCCTGCCTGTAGCGCGACGTGGTTCACCGGATCAAACGTTGTCGTGCTCGTTGTAGAGGTTGGAGTTCCTCGTGGCTGGTTACGCGAAGAACTCGAAGGTGGGGCTTTGCGTTTGTTGGAGGAGGGGGAGGGTGGCGTCGCCGACACGGATGTCGAGTCGTGGCCCCTGGGTTGGGGGTTGCTCGCCCTGGGTGCGGGCGAGTGCGGTTTGCGCGGCCTGGTTCACGCCGTTCACAAAAGAGCGGGCTTGGCTGATGGCTTCCTCGCGGCCCACGGTAACGTCGAATCCGCGCAACTCGACCGGCTCGCCGCGCGCTCCCTGGATCTGTTCCTGAACCTCCGCGATGCGTTCGCGGATCTGTTCGCGGGTCTCTTCCAGCGTGGGCACGACGCGCTCGGCCGCTTCCAGATTGCGGTCGATGGTGCGGACGGCGGCGGTCGGCACCGATATGGTACCGCGGCCGAAACCGACGTCATTCACGGGGATATCTTCGAGCTGGAAGGGGTTCGCTGAAGTCACGGCGGGGCGGGGTCTGAAGCCTACCTGCTGGGCAGAGTTGTCCGGTGCTCCTGGAATCGTCTCCCGAGGGGGCAGGAGCGACGTCCGGGGTTCGAGGTTTCGGACCGTCGTTTGACCAACTTGTAGGCCCATCGTTTCATTCCGCAGCGTGTCGATAGCGCCATTTATTGTTTTTCGACATTAAAAGTATCTCATAAAGGGTCTGCGGAGTCAACAGTGGACCTTCGGGCTTTCCAATGTAAATATATGCATTTTAAATGCTTAAATGGCTTGGACTGGGCGTGAGAATTCGCGGCGCCGGCGCAGTTGCAGGGGTCCATTCGTGTTAAGTAAGGTTTCGTCGAGCGAACGCGACCTGGGGAGGGGAAGTTTAGTTCCGTGCAAACACCGCTATTACTTGATGATGAAGCGTGCGCCGGGCTGGTGCCGAAGTATGCTTCGAAGATCCTCATCGCCGGAAGGATGTTCCCCGACTTCGAGTCCCGCTTATCGGCCCGAACGGCCAAAGTGATTCGGGTGGATTGGCCGTTTCCCGCGGCGATCCCCGAGCATGTGTTTGACTTCGTGCTGCTTCCGCCTTGCGATGAAGCCAACGTGACGGAACTCCTTGAAGTTGGATTGAAACATATCGACCAGCACGGTTCCGTCGGGTTGATCACCAAGCCGGTCCAGGACAATGGCGAACCACCGTTCGGTTTGCTCGAAAAACTGGCGGCTGCCGGACTGCTCGCAACCCGCAGCCGCATGTGCGAGGAGAACGGGCTGACGCAGTGGGCCTTCGCGCTGCTCCGCGCCGACTACGATCCTGTGGCCCACGCGGCGGACCTGGAAGCTGCGGGGTTCCCCATGCGCGCCTTTCTCGTGCTCGATTCCATTGGGGAACTGGTGGAGCTTTCGGACGACAGTATCGCGTCGCTGGCGGTGGAGAAGCATCGCGTGCTGTCCGAAGCGATTCTGCAACTGGAACCCGGGGACGCCGCGGCATCGCTGTTGTCGTTCGCTCGGAAAGAATTCCAACTGGCGGTCCACGCACACCCCCGTCTGGTGGCTCCCTATGCGCGGCAGGCGGCGCTCTGGCATCACTTTGGGCAGGATCACCTGGCGAGGCGTTTGCTGCGATCGATCGCGCATGTGACCGATGCGCCCGAGGCGCGGGCGTTGCTGGATACCCTCGACAGTCCGGAGGATTCGAAGCCTACCGCCGAGGCCGCGCCGGTCTGGTCGGGTACCCGGCCGAAGCCCCGGATTCTGGTCATCACGCACGACAATTCGGATTACGGCATGG
>JAHDWY010000086.1 GCA_023384315.1 Candidatus Hydrogenedentota bacterium
CTGGCCGATCGAAGCTCTCCTGCTGATACGTTTCCGACAACATGATGGTTCGATGGAGGTCTTTGACCGACCAGCCGTTCTCCATAAATTGCCACGACAAGTGATCCAGCAACGCCGGATGCGTCGGCGGATCGCTTTGAACCCCGAAATCGCTCGGACTGGCCACGAGCGCTTTCCCGAAGTGATACATCCACACCCGATTTACCATGACCCGCGCTGTCAAGGGGTTCTCGCGGTTCGCAATGGCAAGCGCCAGTTCGAGCCGGCCGCTCCCGCTGTCAAACGAGGTGGGCTCGTCTTTCGTCAACACCGCGAGGTAACGTCTCGGCACGGATTCGCCTTTGCTCTCCGGCTTGCCGCGCTCGAAGACATACGGGTCGAATGGCTTCTCCGCGTCCAGCAGCGCCATGGCGCAATCGGGCCGGCCGGGATGGGTCGCCTTAACCCGAGCAACCGCGTTGCGCAGATCGCGCACGCGATTTCGCGTCGGCACGTCTTTCAAATCTTCCACGTCGCCCGCGGGAATGTTGGCCGGGCTATCAGTCCCGTACAGCACTTGCCGCAATGCCTCCGCATCGCCGTCCGGGAACGCAGCGGGAAGCTCCACGGCACTCGTGCCGTTTTGCGCAGCGATCTGTGCCCGCGACGCGACGAGATCGACCCATTCCTGATTGACCTGCCGCAACGCGCGTGCGTACCGCGCGGCGACATCCGCCATGTTCTTCGGCGGGTCGCCTTTGAACGCCTCCGCAATCCGCGGATTGATGCGCAGGTCGGGGTGTTCGTTCGCCGCGATCTCCGTCGCCAATGCGGAAGCCTCCGCTTCGAACGCTTCGGCCGCAAGCGCGGCGAACCGCTTCCAAGGGGCAAAGATGGGATCGTGCCCTTCCGCGGCCGCCTTTCCATTCAAGAAATCGCGCCACCGCTGCAGCAACTGCCAGTGAATCTCCCGATCCCGGGCCAGCGCGCGCAGCGGCTCGTCTTCGATAATTTCGCGCGCTTCCCACGCCGCCGCAAGATAATCGCCAACACGGTTGCGCGCTTCGGACAGCAGCTCCACGTGCAACGACGTCACGTAATCCTGCACCGCCTGCTCCTTCGCGGCGACTTCCTTGAGGTATTCCTGATACTGCGGATCGTTCGGGTCCGGTTCTTCGATCAGCGGCGGCTCTTCCGGCTCGTAGGAACTCCGGAAGATCCCGTACATGGCGTAGTAATCGGCGCTCGAAATGGGATCGTACTTGTGGTCGTGGCACCGCGCGCAGGACACCGTCAGTCCTTGCAAGCCCCGCGTCACCACGTCAATCCGGTCGTCCGTGATGTCGTGCACGTTTCCAAGGAAATGACGGCCCAGCGTCAAGAACCCCAACGCCGCCAGCGGCCGCTTGTCGTCGCCAAGGTCCATGCGGTCCGCGGCAAGCTGGTGCATTATGAACTGATCGTAGGGAAGATCTTCGTTAAACGCGCGAATCACGTAGTCGCGGTAGGTGTACGAAAACGCGAACTCGCGTTCCATTTGGAAGACATAGCCTCGTGTGTCCGCGTACCGCGCCACGTCGAGCCAGTAACGGCCCCACCGCTCGCCATATCGCGGCGAGGACAACAGCCGATCGATCAGCTTGGCATAGGCGTCGGGCGATTCGTCGTTCTCAAATTCCGTGACCTCTTCCGGAGTCGGAGGCAAGCCGTGCAAGTCGAAGGTGGCCCGCCGGATCAAGGTCCGCTTGTCCGCTCTTGGAGAAGGTGTCAGCCCGGCCTCTTCGAGCTTCTTCAGGATGAAACGATCCAAGTCCGAACCAGACCAGTCCGCGTTCGCCACTTCAGGTACCGCCGGATTCGCCACTGGCTGGAAGGCCCAATGGGCGTCGCGAGCCTCCTTGATGCGTTCTTCCATCGACTTCGGCTTGGCTGCGACCGGCGCGGCGTCTCCACCGGGCCACGGCGCGCCCATGGCCACCCAATGCGTCAGCGCGTCAATTGCCTCTTGCGGCAACTTTTCCTTTGGCGGCATCTGGATTTCGCCGGTGTACCCGATAACCTGGATGAATAGACTGCCCGCAGGGTCGCCTGGCTTGATCGCGGCGCCACCCGCCCCGCCTTGCAGCAAAGCAGCCCGGGAATCGACGCGCAAATCATTCTTCTGCTTCTCGGGACCATGGCAAGAAAAGCAGTGTTCCGCCAGCACCGGCCGCACGTTGCGCTCGAAGAACTCGACCGCCTGCGGATCGAGTTCCGCCTCACCCGCGGTTGGCGTCTCAAGGGCTGGTGCAACCACCTTTTGCAGCGCTTCGGCTGGCAAACCAGTCTTCGGCTCGCCCGCTAAGCGATCAAGCAGCGCTTTCGCCTTGGCCTGGTCTTGCTGAATTGATTCCAGTTCGCGGATCAACGCGTCGGCTGTCGTCTCGTCGGCGGCGGCAACACCTCCCATCGAAACACAACCCAACAAACAGAACGCAGTCAACACCTTTCGTGCAATACTCATCAATGCCTCACAACCTTTCGATACCGTGACCTCGCTCCGACCGAAGAGCGCGTCACAGTCAGAACTATACCAAGGAACCGAAGTTGCGGCAATTCGTCGCCCCGAGACCTTGATTGGCTGAAATTATCTCGAGAACTTTTGGTAATCACAAAGCATTCTTGGTACTTTGCGCCTGAACACTCCATGGAGGATCGAGAGCATCGACACGAACCCTCCATTCATCGCACGATAATTCCCAATCCGGTTGACTCTGCGGGCTCGGTAGAACGTCGTACCCCAATGCCTTATTGACAGACGCCACCAAGAAACTCAAGACAGTGAGACCCTCTCTCCGCCGCGGCCCCAGCACCTTCAGAAAGGCTGACGAAAATCCCCATGCCAAACTCGCACGGACGAATCAGTTTTTTGAACCGACGACGAAACGCGATTAAAAATAGCGGTCTGCAAGGTGACCGTTTCCGGTACGTACAGGAGGTGAATCATGGCCAAAGTCAATGACGATACCTTCACACGATCGCGCGTCATGGGCGAACTCGAGTCCATGGGCAAGCCCAACACCGCAAAAACCTACGGACGCCACGGCGTCACCGGCGAGACCTTCGGCGTCAGTTACGCCGATCTGGGCGACCTTCACAAGCGAATCGGCACGAACCACGCCCTTGCGCTTGAGCTATGGAAATCGAAGGTGCATGACGCCCAGGTGCTGGCCACAAAGGTCGCCGATTCCGAAACCATGACCAAAGCCGAGATCAACGGCTGGGTCAAGGATGCCGGCAACTACGTCATCACGGACGCCATATCGGCGTTAGCGGCCCGTATGAAGGCAGGGTTGGAGCTTTCGCTGAAGTGGATAGACTCGAAAGACGAGTGGACGTCCGCAGCGGGCTGGGGCGCTATATCCGTCTTGGCGATGAACGGAGCTCTCGACGTTCCCACAGCGCGTCAATTGCTGAAGCGAATCGTCCGGGATATTCATTCCGCGAAGAACCGCACTCGCCACACCATGAACAGCGCGCTTATCGCCATCGGCGGCGCCATGGATGAACTGCGGGAGGAGGCCATTGCCGCAGCAAGATCCATCGGCAAGGTGGAGGTCGATCACGGAGAAACGGGATGCGAAACTCCAGACGCGATTGCGTACATTCAGCGCATGGCTGCGCGTCCGAAGCGAAAACGGAGCACGCCACGATAGGCGATGGCCGTGCGGGCATCAGTCCGCGTCCGGCATTTTCCGAAATGCCACGGCAATCCGGTTCCACGCATTCATCGTCGAGACACAGACGGTAAGGTCAACGATCTCCTTCTCCGAGAAATGGTCGCGCAACGCGTCAAACACTTCGTCCGGGACGTGGGACTGCGAGACGTGCGTGACGCTTTCCGCGTATTCGAAGGCGGCGCGCTCCCGCGCGGTGAAGAAGGGCGACTCATGCCACACGGCGACCGAATCAAGCCGTTGCTGCGACTCGCCAAGGGCGCGCGCTTCCTTGGAATGCTTGTCCACGCAGAACACGCACCCGTTGATCTGCGACACCCGAATCTCCACCAGCGCGCGCAGCTTCTGATCGAAGTCGCCGCTGCCGAGATAGGCGTTAATCTGAAGCAGGTGTCCGAAGGGTTCCCCGGCAATCGCGTAATACTCCATTCTGGGCATGTTGCGTAGTCCTTTCTTAAACCACCCGCGGCGCACGCGCACGCATTTACACAAGTCTCCGCAAAAGCGCGTCACACTGTTCGGTAAACCCCCGGGCCGCAGTCTCGCGGAAGGGCGGAAGGTCCGTAATCTTCGGCACCACCACCGCCGCGTATTCCCGGTCGGCGTAGGCTTTCGGATCGGTTACGTAACCAATCAGATCATCGCAGAACCCCACGCAGAGCGTATGCGAGAAAGGCGAATCAGAACGCAAACGCAATCCGTAGTAGCTGTACAACTCGGCGGGGTGAAACAGCAGCGCGAGACCGCCAATCCGCATCGCGCTGACGGGCGCGGCATAGGCCGCCTTGCCGCGGTCCCAATCCTTGGCGCTTTCGTACCAGGCCTTGGCAAATGCCGCGTCGACCCAGACGCCATTGGTGCATTGCTCGGGAGCGTCGCGATAGTGCGCCAACTGCGCATCGAGGCGGTCGAAGTCGTAGGGAACCTCTGCCGTTCCCTGCACGACACGAATCTCGTCGGCGCGCACGAGGTTGCCATGTTCCACGGCATGGTGCAACGCGAGCGCAATGGACCGCGCCGTCGGTTCCGGATCGCCAATCCACTTTGCGCCATCGCCCGGGTTCACGTCGCCGATGTGGCCCTGCAAGAGCGACGGATAGGCTTGGCCCGCCGCTACGAACGGCTCCGCGACCAGCCCCGGCCAGTCCGGCCCGGCCTCGTTGTTCTGGTAACACACGGGGTGCGCGCAGAAGTGGTACCACTGGGGACAGGATTTGCCGTTGGCGCGTTGAAAATACATCACGTGCAACGTGGTGTCGAGCCAGCGCTCCTCGTCGGATGAATCCGCGATGAACGCTTCGTCCGACTTCCATTCCTTGGCCGTGCGGTTCGAGTTGCCGCCTTCGACGCGTTCCGCGCCTACATAGCAGTCTGCTTCCGAGAGATCCTCCACCGCCTTCTTGACGGCCGCGACACATTTGGTTTCGACCGAGGCCATGTACTCGGGTGAGATGGCGCCCCATTGGCGCAAGAAGCGAAACGTCGGCATGCTGTGGGTGTGTGTAGCGCACACGCGCACGTGCGCCGCGGGAATGCCCGTTTCCGATTGCACGCGCATTTGCACGCGCTTCGCGAAGTCTGCCGATACGGCGCACATATCAATCGAAAGTATCGCAACTGTCGTCTCACCGACGCGCAGCACCAGTGCCCGCGCGGCCGCGGGACGGCGAATACCCTCGACGACCCGCTCCTGCCCCGGCGGCTTGTGAAATCCGGCCATCTCGATCCCAAGCGGCGGCGTGATATCGACCGTGCCTTCACCTACAAAAAGCATGGTTGTCCCTCCTTGCAGCTAAAGACCATCTTAGCATGGGCGGAGAATGCGCCGATCGGGGAGCAATGCGGACCGGCACGGATGCGCGGCTAAAAACACGGAATAGAACGGAATAGAGAGGCGAACGCGCGCGAATTCTACGGATTCAGCGCCCCATCGATGAATGCGTACGCCCGTTCGCGAATCTCTGGCGGGAAATCGTGGCCGCAATCGGGATGAACAGCCTGCAAATGGTTTACCGCATCGAATAGCGCGTACACCGGTTTCGCAGCGTCGACGCAGTCGCGCACGCCCGAGACTTCAAAATTCTCGTCGCCGAGTGGCGCATTGATGAACACGGGGCGCGGCGCAAGCGCACCCAGGATTTCGGGGAAGTCGAAGGGCATCTGCGCGGGGTCCGTGCCGTACATCTCGGCAATGCGCGGCATGTAGCCCTTGTGGCTCCAGCCGGTCAGATCGCCTCCGTAATACTTCGCGAAGCGATTGAATCCGCAACTGGTGACCATCACCTTGATCCGCGGATCGAACATGCCCGCGAACAGCGTGTTGTGGCCGCCCAGCGAATGGCCGATGCACCCGATGCGGTTGCCGTCCACTTCCGGCAGCGACTGCAACAAGTCGACGCAGCGCAGGTGATTCCAAATGCCTTTCATCGTCGCGCTCGCGTATCCCATAGCGTATACATCGATGTCCGTGTAGTCGCCATAGCCGGGATAGTCGGGCGCGAGCGTCACGTAGCCCCGTTGCGCGAGTTCTTCGGCATAGTTCCGGTTCGGTTTGTCGCCGAGTCCGACGACCATCCCCTTGCCGAAAGGTGACGTAGGATGCAGGCAAAGCATCGCCGGTGCGGCGGCGTTCAGACCTTTAGGAACCAACAGGTAGGCCGGCTGACGGTCGCCCGGTTCCACCGCGAAGGTAATTTTCTTTCGGATGAAGCCCGGAAACTCGGTCTCTTCCTCGACGCGCAGATCGAGAGGAACCTGCTGCGACGCGTCCGGCATGGGCCCCGCAACGCGTTGGAAATTCTCGATGATGTCTTGCCGCCGGATCTCCCAAGTCTCTATAGCCTCGACCGAGTGACGTGTACCTTCCGCGTCCTTGTATTCCAGGAGGTGCTGTTTATCTTCGTAAAGTGGCGCATCTGCGCTGACGATGGCCATTGCTGCGACGATTGCGATCTCAATCATGCGGTTTCCTTAACGTTGATATATGCTCCGGTGGAAGCCCGCCACGCTGGCGCCTGGCGATCCCGGAAACTATGAGATGAAGTAGGCACCATACGCCGCCACGGCCCAGCACGCAAACGCGCCTAGGATTGCCGCGCGTGCCGCTTTGTGTTGACACATCCGCTCACATCCGGCTGCGCCGAGCACGGCAAAGCATGGAAGCAGGCCCGCCATGTAGCTGGACTTGACGACGCAATAGTAGGGAACGATCGCGAAGGTGTACAGCATGCCCGCGAGGAAGGTGCCGACACAGAGCAGCGATAGAATGAGCGCTGGCGTCGCCGGATCGTGCTGGCACACGCGGATCGCCCCGGCCAGCATCATGGCCGAGGGCACCAGTCCCAGCCACACGCCGGAGAGCATGAGACGGTAGTTCCACGGCGGAATCCGGTCTAGGTCCAGCGCCGCGCTGAGCAGTCCGTCCGCCCAGAACGTGCTGTACAGTCCGTCCCAGAATCCGTACATGTTCGCGCACACGGGATAGAAGAGGGCCGTGCCGAAGGCGGTGAATTGTTGCAGCGTTCGATACCCCGGGTCCTGCCACCAGATGATGCCGCGGTCCGGTTCCCATCCGCCGAAGAACGGTTTGCCGAGCAGAATCCAGTTGCGGACGAAGTACCAGCCCGCGAAGATGAAGACAACCGCAACCGTGAGCGCCACGTGCCTCCCAAGTTCCCGTCCCCAAGGTTTGGAACGAGACCGTTGGGCACGAACCGTCAACGCGTAGAGCAGGGCCGGAGCAAGAAGCAGAGCGGTGACTTTGCTCAACAGGGCGCCCGCCCAGGCGATTGCCGCAGCGATCGTCGCGCGCCGCCCGGGTTCCGAATCGCGATAAATCATGCCGAGCAAAATGACCACGACCCATCCGGAAAAGACGCCTGCGAAGGATTCATTGCCCAGGTACTGAGAGGCGTAGGTGTGCAGCGGCAACAATCCGCCCAGGATCGTTCCAACGATTTGAAGATCGGGCCTTTCCTTCCACACGCAACGGACCGCGCGATAGCTGAGGTCGATGTGTAAGGCACCACACACTATCGGGACAATCCGGAGGGCCTTCATGGCGTGGTCGTCGCTCATTGCCAAGAGAAACACGCGATACAGAGGCGCGCACACGAAGTAGAACAGGGGTGCCTGAAACATGGTCCACCCCTCCGTGGCGAGGGGCACGCGCCACTCGGTCGCCACGTACCGCACGTATTCCATGTGGCCTTCTATATCGAAACCCGCGTCGTCCGGAAGTTTGAACAGATTGTTTACCCCGAGTCCGACGAAGGCTGCGACCAGAAACCAACGAACGCTGCCGGGCGCAAAGAGCTTGCGGAACGATTCGAACCTATCGGTGAAGGTAACGCCGGCGACGCTAAAAAACACCGGCAGAAAGAACGGCCACAACGAAAGGAGCGCGCGGTCTGCGCGGGGAACGCCCCGGGCGATCGCATACGCGTGCGGGTCGTCCACACCGATGGCCGGAGTCCAATCGGGCGGCTTCCGGCTGGCTCCCCACGTGGAATCCGTGCGCAAGTTCAAGGTTTCGCTGAATGCAATCAGGCAAGGTGGTCCATTGCGATTCGTGACGACGAAAAGCAATTCATACACGCCGGGCGGGAGGGGGGCTGGGAGTTCAACGCGCTCCACGGTCTTCCACGAATCGCGCGCGCGATCCGTCTTGTAGATACGCTCTCCATTGAGAAACACCTCCGCGTGTCTCATGGCGCGAAAGGACAGCACCGGATTGGGTACCGGTTCGGACACGGTGAATTGTTTGCGAAATCCCGTCGCCAGCAACACGTCGCCAAGATAGACCTCAATCTCGGAGTTGTCGAAATGGATCCACGTTGCGCCGCCTTCCGGGAAGAGATACGGGTGATTGGTGGCCCGGAAGTAGGCGAGGGATAGTCCAACGAACAGCGCGAGTATCGCCGCAATACCGCCTCGGAGGGCCCAACGGCGTAGCATGTCGATCAGCCGCTTTCCCGGGCTGCGCGCGGCGGATAAAAGCTGCGAAGATACTCCGCCGTCTTGACCAGCGGAATCTGGCCCGCGGCAGTCCCGTCGCCAAAGGATGCAAAGGTGAACAACGATCCCAACGCGGGAAAAAATATGCGACTCGCCAATCCAATCTCGCCCATGCCGATGGTAACGAGCCCCTTGTCGCGATGGCGCAGCGTGTATTCCGCGAGGGTGCGAAGATCCTCGGGCGTATTGCAGGTGGCCGCGATCTTGACGATAACCGCACCCGCATCGTGCGCGCGGTTTGCGATGTCATCCAGCGTGGAGGCCGGCGGTGTCTTCTCGAAATCGTGAAACGACACGACGACGCAACGCTCGCCATCGTGCGCAGCGGCGATTACCTCACCCACAATCGCCGTCGACGACAGTTCGACATCCACCGCCGCAACGTGAGGAAGCACGGCTTCGTACAATGCACATCGCTCCGCGTCCGCACCGGCCCACTGGCCGCCTTCGGCAGCAGACCGAATGGTCGCTAGCACGGGAACGTTTTGAAATCGTGCAATCTCGCCGAGCACGGCGTCGCGATTGCGGTCACGAAACAAATCGATGCGCAACTCGGCGATGTCCATACCACGCCGCGTTGCTTCGGCAATTTGTTCGGCCGGCGTCCCGTCGCGGAAAGGCACGGCGATCCGTGGCGTAACGCCGTCAATCCGCAACGGGCCCAATTGAACCAGCTTCATCCTGAATCACCTTCCCATACCTATGGACTACCCACTCGAAGCGTCCGACCCGCACAGGCGACGTACGTGGTCGATGCCGCAAATCACCGTAGCGCACGACAGCGATCGATTGTAGCTTGCGTGTACATGAACCGCTAGTGTAATTCCCGCAATCCGCAATTGGAAATCCGCAATCGTTGAACCCCGTCTCACGCACGCCTATACTGCCCCCGTTTCGGAAAACCAACAAGGGAGTACCCGAATGCGCGCACTGGTAACCGGCGGCGCCGGATTCATCGGATCCCATTTGTGCGAGGCGCTGGTGGCTCGCGGCGATACGGTGTTCGTGCTGGACGATCTCAGTACCGGACGCTTCGAGAATATCGAGCACCTCGACAACGTGACCTGTGTCGTCGACTCGACGCTCAACCAGGAGATCGTCCGCGAACTCGTGCGCGAAGTCGACGTCGTGTTCCACCTCGCGGCGACCTTGGGCGTGCAGCTCGTTGTCGACGAACCCATCCGGACCATCGTCAACAACATCCGCGGCACCGAGACCGTTCTCGAAGAGGCCTGCCGCTACCGCCGGCGCTTACTGCTCGCCTCCACCAGCGAGGTCTACGGCAAGAGCGACCGCGAAGTCTTCAAGGAAGACGACGACCGCATCATGGGCTCCACCCACCTGAGCCGGTGGAGCTATGCCGAGTCCAAGGCTATCGACGAATTCCTCGCTCTCGCCTATTGGCGGAGCAAGCGGCTCTCCGGGGTAACGGTGCGGTTGTTCAATACCGTTGGCCCTCGTCAGACCGGGCGCTACGGGATGGTTATCCCTCGCTTTGTGCGTTCCGCCCTGCGCAACGAACCGCTGACCGTCTACGGCGACGGCAAACAGACGCGTTGTTTCGCTTACGTAGGCGACGTGGTGCCCGCGCTCATGCAACTCATGGATCGCACCGACCTCAACGGCGAGATCTTTAATGTTGGAAGCACCGAGCGCATTACCATCGCCGAGCTTGCAGAGCAAGTCATCCAACGAACCGGCAGCAAATCCGAGATATCCTTCATCCCCTACGGGAAAGCCTACGGCTCCGGGTACGAAGACATGCGGCACCGCGCGCCATGCCTCGAAAAAATCGGGGCCGCCATCGGCTACGCGCCGAAGACGGCCCTC
>JAHDWY010000087.1 GCA_023384315.1 Candidatus Hydrogenedentota bacterium
CGGCGACGTTCGAGTAGGTGCCTTCCGGGACTTTTGAGATCGCGTGCAGGGAATCCTGCGCACGGTCGAGGCAGTACAACACGGCGCGCGGAAACTCGCGATCGAACAACAAGAACTCAACTACCCGTTCCGGCGCGATGCGGCCATGACGTTTCCGATAGGCCTCGAAGGCGCTTGCCGACCGCAGCAACGCAGACCACTGGATCGAGTCAAAGGTGGTTCCCACGTCCGCGGCAGACGGCAAGAGCAGGAAATACTTTACGTCGAGAATTCGGGACGTCTTGTCCGCGCGTTCCAGCAATCGCCCGAGGCGGCAGAAGTGCCACACTTCGCCGTGGGGCATGCAGGTCACCGTCAGCCCCGTAAACAGGTGGCTCGCCATTTTCACCTGCGTAAAAAACTCGTGGGGCGACTCCATGATCGCGTTGCGCCGGGCGGCATCGTCGACCATCAGGTACGCCGTGTTGACCTGCTCCCATATTTCGGAAGGAATGATCTCGCGCACGGACCGGGCGTTTTCACGCGCCGACCGGAAGCAGGACCAGATGGAGTTGGGGTTGTCCCGGTCGAACGCCAGGAAGTGAATGACTTTCTCGCGCGTGGCCTCGCCAAACCGCTCTTTGAAGACGGCATAATCGCCCGTCGTGTACACCATGGGCTCCCACTGCTCGCCCGTGGGCAAGTCCAAGTGAAGGTGTAAATTCACGTCGATGAAACGGGCCACATTCTCCGCCCGCTCGACGTAGCGGCTCATCCAGTAAATCGAATCGGCTACTCGGCTCAACATGGATTGGAATCTCCTTGCGCGCCGGCCTTAAAAACCGGTGCGATTCGGTCGAGTCACGATTTGGCGGAAGGCGCGCTGTTGACGACCCACGTGTCCTTGCTTCCACCGCCTTGGGAGGAATTCACCACGAGCGACCCTTTCTTCAGCGCGACCCGCGTGAGGCCGCCGGGCAAAACGTAGATGTCCTCGCCATACAGGATGTAAGGCCGCAAGTCGACGTGGCGCCCCTCGAAGTGATCGTCGACGATGGTGGGAACCCGCGACAACGACAACGTAGGTTGTCCAATGTAGTTCCTCGGATTGGCGCGAATCAGATCGGCGAACTTCGCGCGGTCTTCGTCGGTCGCATGAGGCCCCACGAGCATGCCGTACCCGCCAGATTCGTTGGCTGCCTTGACCACATACTTGTCCAGATTGGCCAGCACGTGGGATTGTTCCTTCACGTCCCAGCATACGTAGGTCGGGACGTTCGGGATTATCGCCTCTTCTCCAAGGTAGTACTGGATGATCTTCGGCACGTACGCGTAGACCACCTTGTCGTCGGCGATGCCCGTGCCAGGCGCATTCGCGAGCGCCACATGGCCCGCGCGGTACGCATCCATAAGCCCCGGTACACCGAGCATCGAATCGGCGCGGAAAGTCTGGGGATCGATAAAGTCGTCGTCGATGCGGCGGTAGATGACGTCGACGCGCTCGTACCCCTTGGTCGTGCGCATTTGCACGAAACCGTCGTCGACGATGAGATCCCGGCCTTCGACCAATTCGACGCCCATCTGCTGCGCCAGGAACGAATGCTCGAAATAGGCGGAGTTGTACACGCCGGGCGTCAGCACCACGACCTTTGGGCGTGCCACGTTCGGCGGCGCCATGTGCTGGAGCATGTCCAGGAGGCGCATCGGGTAGTCTACAACAGGCCGGACGTTGGACGCCTCGAACACCTGCGGAAACGTCCGCTTCATGATGTCTCGGTTCTCCAGCACGTAGGAGACGCCGGACGGGCAGCGCAGGTTGTCTTCGAGCACGTAAACTTGCCCGTCCTTGTCACGGACGAGATCGGTTCCCGTGACGTGGCACCAGACGTTGTGGCGAGGCTTCAATCCAACGCACTGCTTCCGGAACGAAGTCGCCGATTGGATGACATGCTCCGGAATGACCTTGTCTTTGAGAATCTTCTGGTCGTGATAGATGTCGTCGATGAACAGGTTGAGCGCGCGGATACGCTGCTTCAGTCCGCGCTCGATCCAGTCCCACTCATGGGCTTCCACAATCCGGGGAATCAGGTCGAAGGGGAAAATGCGTTCTGTGCCAGCCCCGTCCCCGTAGACATTGAAGGTAATGCCCATGTGATACAAGGCCTGTTCGGCGGCCGACTGGCGTTGCCGGAGTTCCTCGTCCCGAAGCGAATTGATCTTATGAACCAGCACCTCGGCGCCAGGCCGAGCCTGGCCTTTGCCGGCAAACAGTTCATCGTAGAATCCTTCGGGATCGTACGCGCTAAAATTCAGCACCGGTCATTATTCTCCATTTCCCGGCTGCCTCCCGTGGCTAACGATGGCTCTTCGTATGGTGGGGTCCACGGGTAATCTCTTGCGTGACTGAGGATACACAAAACGCGGGGCATTGAAAACCAGGACGGAATCTACCGTGTCTTGCCGGCGTGGAGTGCCCGTTCCACGAGCCAGCGAAGTTGCCCCCAGGCAAGGGGAATCTTCGATCCGTACACATGGGCGGTATACCCCAGCGCGATCGACCAGGACACCCCGCGGCGGCGGGTTTGAGTAATCTTTCGCAGGCCAATCAGCAGGATGAGCAGCGCGATTCCAATCCGCACCGTGGCGTCTCCCGCGAGGAGAAACGCGATCACGGCCAGAATCCCCGAAGCCCACGCGAAGTTCGTCACGGTGTCGCGCGTCCAATACGGATCCTCGGTGCCGGCGCAGCGAGCCGCGATCTCGATATAGGTCGCGCCGTTCCGGCGATACTGCTTCCAGTAGTCCCTGAACCCGGAAAAGCCGATGTCGTGGAGCGCCATCGGCTCGATCCAGAAGTGGACTTCCATCTTGAGTTGATTGCGGATGCGCCAGCAAAGCAGCGGCTCCTCCCCGTACGCAACGTCTTCGGGAAATGCGCCGGCCTTCTGGAACGGTTCGCGGCGAAACAGGGCTGCGCCGCCGCAGGTCTCCACGGCGCCTTCGCGCTGAACCCAGTCGAGCTGAATGACCTGGAACAGATAGCCCCGGTTGACTTCGAGCAAACGCCCGCACACGACAGCCACCACCGGCCGCTCTTCCAGATACGCCTTGGCGCGCTTTGGCCAAGTGGGTTCGAGTTGCATATCGCCGTCGAGAAACTGAATGTAGGTGCCGCGCGACCGGGAAGCGCCGAGATTGCGGTTCTCGGCGGCGCGCCGCCGCCGCTCGCCACCCAGGATGAGATCGACGCCGCACTCGTGGGCGATGGCCATGCTGTCGTCGCTCGATCCCCCGTCCACGTAGATCAGTTCGTACCGGAGCCCCTCAAGGTCGGCTTTTCGGACAGACTCCAATGAGGCGCGCAGATGTCGCGCCTCATTAAATCCAATCACCACGAAAGACACGTCGATTCCGTCGGATGCGACAGTTTCGGTCTCGCTTGTCTCTCGTTCAAGGTTGTCTTGTTCGGCAGTCACATTACCTCGTCATCGTTTGGAAGCCGCGCCATGATAGACCGCGCATTCAACTGACGCAACCAACGTGGCGGTGTGCGGGTACATTCAGGTAAACTTGGCCGCGGAGAATACCCGTGGCTGGAAGGAGACATTGTGGTTGCTATTGACGTCGTGCTGTGCGCGGGCGCCCTGTATCTGGGCACGGTTTCCGCATACTTGCTGCTCGTCACGTTGGCCGCATTCGTCCTGCGCAAGAAAGCCATTCCCAACGCGTCTCCATTGCGCATCGCGATGGTGATGCCCGCCCACAATGAAGAACTTCAGATCGGCAATTGCGTGCGGCGCGCCTTGGAAGCCGACTACCCGAAAGACCGGTTCTCGGTCTTCGTAATCGCCGACAATTGTGACGATAAGACTGCCCAGGAAGCCGACGCCGCGGGCGCGGTGGCGTTTGAGCGTCAAGAACCCGATCTGCGAGGAAAAGGTCAGGCCATCGACTGGTTCCTGCGCGAGCAGGCTGACCGCCTACGCGAGTTTGACGCCATCGCGCTGGTCGACGCCGACACGAAAGTGGACCCGCAGTTCCTCCACGAAATTTCCGGCAGCCTGAACCACGCCGATGTATCCGTCGTTCAAGGTTATCATGGCGTTTCCAATCCCGAAGCGAACTGGCGCACCGCCCTTACCTACGCCGGCTTCGCGCTGGTCAACGGGTTGCGCCCCGCGGGCCGCAGTTGTCTGGGCGGCACGGCGGATCTCAAGGGCAACGGCATGGGCTTTCGCACGGACCTGCTCCTGGACTACGGATGGCCAGCCCACTCCATCGTCGAAGACATCGAGTTGTCGTCGCGGCTCTTGCTCGATGGGACCCTGGTCTATTTCAACCCCGATGCGGTGGTGATCTCCGAGATGCCCACGTCGCAAACCCAAGCGGAGCCGCAACGTCGCCGGTGGGAATCAGGCCGGATCGATACGGTCAAGACCTACGTCCCTGCACTCGCCAAGGCGCTGCTCAAGCGGCCCCGGTGGCGGTATCTCGACGCCATCCTCGAACTACTGGTACCGCCCCTGTCCCTGTTGGTACTGCTCCAAGTCCTTTTCCTGCTCGTCGCGGCAATCCTGAGGCCCTCATGGGCGCCCTTCTTTCTCGGCACGACAACCGCAACCGTTTTCTACGTCGTCGCGGGCCTGTACAAGATGCGCGCGCCGGCGGAAGTCTGGCGAGGGCTCCTGCTCGCGCCATTATTCCTTGCGTGGAAAATCCCCTTCTATCTCCGGCTCGTCCGCTCCAAGAAACCCGGCGGTTGGGAGCGGACGCAGCGGCAGGCTGAAGTGGATCGCAGCGCCAACGATCGCGCGGGAGATTGATTTGTACGGCCGGGGTTTCTATGGTGGGCGTCGCTCAACTTCGTTGCAATGCCAAGGAAAGGAGTGAACGGTGACGAACGGCTCCGGCCACCCGCCGTTGCGATCGGCGGTTATCGGCGCAGGCGTGATTTCCGCCGAGCATTTGCGGTTTCTCCAGCGCAGCCCTGCCGCTCGGCTGGTCGGGGTCTGCGATTTGTCGAAGGTCCTCGCACGCTACGCGGCGGACACCTACGGAGCCGAGTCCCACTACACCGACCACGTGCAGATGCTGGAACAGGCGAAACCGGATGTCGTTCACGTCCTGACGCCGCCGCACACCCACTGCAAACTCGCCGCGGACTGCCTGAAGCACGGGACCCACGTCATCGTGGAGAAACCCATCGCGCCGACCAACGAAGAGTTCCGGATTCTATCGACCATGGCGCGATGGCAGAACCGTGCGCTCACCGAAGATCACAATTACCGGTTCAACGAACCGATCCTTGAGATGGAATCATTGGTGTCTAACGGTGTGCTCGGAGAGATACGCGAAGTCGATATACGCATGGCATTGCCCATCACCGAAAAGGGCGGTGGTTTCGCCGACGAGAACCTTCCGAGCGCGTGTCATCACTTGCCGGCGGGCGCCTTGCACGATCTCCTGCCGCACTTGTGCTACCTCGCCCTGCGCTTCATTCCGCCCGTCGAACAGGTCGCGGCGCGGTGGGACAAGTACAGCGATCATCCGCTCTTCGCGCACGACAGTCTCGATGCGGTGCTGTTCGGAGGCGGGGTTCACACGCGCCTGCGCTTCACCAGCCATCAAGCGCCGGACTGTTTCACGGTGGTCGTGCGCGGCTCCAAAGGCTGGGTCGAAACGGATCTGTTTCAGCCGTATTTCCGGTTGACGGTTCCGCGCCGGGCGGGCAAGCAGCTTTCGCCACTGGCGAACCAATGGGTGAACGGAATTGCCATGGCCCAGTCGAGCGTCACGGGATTTGTGAACAAGATTCGCAAGAACACCCCCCTCGAAGGCATGCAGACCTTTTTGTCGCGCACGTACACCGCGCTTCGCACGGGCGCCGAACTTGCCGTCACACACGACGACATGGACCAAACCACGCAATTGATGGACGCATTGCTCGCGGAGGAGAACCGCATATGATACGCACGTTGTTGATAAGGAACATCCAATGCGCCTGCTGGTAACGGGAGCAGCTGGTTTCCTTGGCCGTAGCGTCGTCGCGGAAGCAATACAGCGCGGCCACCAGGTGCACGCCATGGTGCGCCCGGCAACCGACGTGTCCGCATTGGCCTGGCACGACGATCCGGCCGTCACGTTGGTGCGCGCGGACCTTCGCAGCAAGAACGGCCTGGCCGAGGCAGTCAAGGATGCCGACGCAGTAATCCATCTCGCGGCAGCGGTCGGCGGCGATCTCTATACCCAACTCATGGGGACCGTCGTCGCCACCGAGAATCTCCTCGACGCCATGTGCGAAACGGGCGTCAAGCGCCTGATCGCTATCAGCTCGTTCTCGGTCTACAGTTATATCGACAAGTGGAGCCACACCGTCCTCAAGGAAACGACGCCCATCGAACCCCGGCTCAAGGAGCGGGACGATTACTGCCTGACCAAAGTCATGCAGGAGAACCTCGTGCGCGAATATGCCGATCGGGAAGGACTCCAACTTACCGTGTTGCGGCCGGGGATCATCTACGGCCGCGATAACCTCTGGACGGCATGCCTCGGCGCGCAGGCGGGGGAGCGCTGGTGGATACGCATTGGCGCCGGCGCGAAGCTCCCGCTCACGTATGTGGAAAACTGCGCGGACGCGATTGTCCTCGCTGCGGAGAAGCAGGAAGCGATCGGCCAGACCTTCAACATCGTCGATAATCGGTGCCCGTCCCATCGAACGTACATCCGGCTGCTCCGCAAGCGCCTCTCTCCTTCCCCGCGCGTGATTCCGGTTCCGTGGACGCTCATGCGCGCGATCTGCCGCATGGCGTGGATCGCAAACCGCATGTTCTTTAAGGGCGACGGCAAGCTGCCGAGCATACTCGTTCCGGCCCGCATGCACGCCCGATGCAAACCCCTGCGTTACTCGAACGCGCGCCTGCGCAAGACCCTCGGTTGGTCGCCGCGATATTCGCTGCGCGATGCGCTGGACCGAAGTTTCTCGGTCCCGGTTTTGCGCGAAGAAGCGCATCAGGAAAGCGAGGCTTCGGCATGAGCGGCCCGCTCCGCATTGCATACATGACCGGCGAATACTTGCGCGTATCCCCGTTCGTGTTCATCTATCGCGAGATCTCGGCGCTCCGCCGCGCGGGAGTCCACGTCGAGACGATCAGCGTGAGGGGGGTATCCGAGTCAGAATGCGTGAGCCCCGAGCAGAAAGCGGAACGTGAAACGACCTACGTGCTCGTTCCGTTCTCCATCGGCGCGCTGGCGAAAGCCCACGGCCGCTTGAAGTTCACGGCGCCCAGCCGCTATCTACGGGCGCTGCGTCTAGCCTGGTCGACGCGTCAGCCCGGCATCAAAGGCCTACTCTACCAACTCGCATACTTTCTGGAAGCGGGGCTCGTCGCCGAGCGCATGCGACAATGCGGACTGATCCATCTCCACAATCATCTCGGCGCGTCCAGTTGCACCGTGGCCATGCTCGCGGCGGAACTCGGCGGGTTCACCTTTAGTTGTTCCCTCCACGGTCCCGATATCTTCTTCGAACCTTACCGCTGGCGGCTCGACGCGAAACTGAAACGCGCGCTGTTCGTGTGTTGCATCTCTCATTTCTGCCGGAGCCAGGCCATGATCTGGACGCCCCCGGAACGATGGAACCGCCTCCACATCATCCATTGCGGCGTGGAGCCCGAAGTATTCGAACCACGGCAACATGACGGGGCCGGTAAACGGCTCATCTTCGTCGGCCGGCTCGCGGCGGTGAAAGGAATTCCCATACTCCTGGAAGCGATTGCGCACCTCCGTGATGCCCATCCGGATATCGAACTCGTGCTGGCGGGTGATGGCCCCGATCGCGGCTGGATCGAGCGCCGTTCCCAGGAATTGGGCATCGCAAACCGCGTCCGCGTCACAGGCTACCTGTCCCAGGATCGCGTTCGCGAAGAACTCCGCGCATCCGACATCTTCGTCATGGCGAGTTTCGCCGAGGGCGTTCCCGTGGTGCTGATGGAAGCCATGGCGACGGGCCTGCCGGTCATCGCCACGCGCATCGCCGGAATCGCCGAGTTGGTGGATGATGGCGAATCGGGTTTCCTGACGCCGCCCAGTGACACCGGTTCCCTGGTGGAACGCATCGACGCGCTCTTGCGCGATCCCCAGCTCCGGTCTCGCATGGGTATTGCCGGACGACAGAAGGTCGAAGCCGACTTCGATACCGCAAAAGAAGGCGGGAAACTCCGCAAGATTCTCGACGCCGCATTGAACGATCGGTAGCCCCAGCAGCGCGGCGACCGGCCCTGGCCCATGAGAACATACACTGGGTAATGGTATACTGGCTACCGAAGTACCAATTGTCTCGGCTGGACGGATGACGCGGATGATCGAGTTCGAATGTCCACATTGCGGTTATCGCTTGACGGTGGAAGCGGCTCATGCCGGACGCCACGCCTGGTGCCGGCGGTGTAAGCGTATTGCCATCGTTCCCGCGCACCTCATGGCGGCGGTCCCCGCCGGTGCACGGCCCATCGCCGAAATGCCGCCTGCGTCGCATTTTGTAAGCGAACCCGAAGCCCATCGGAGTCCTGCTCTCCCTCCGGCTCCTGCGGTTCCTTCTAAAGTAGATTTCCTGCCTCGGGAGGACGCGGCCCAGTTGAACGTTCAATTGGTCGAAAAATCGGCGACGATTGAACGGCTGACCCGCGAGTTGGCGCGCGCGCAGAGCGGCCTGGCACAACGGGATCAGGAGTTGGGCCAGTACCGGGAATATGCGGATCGCGCCCAACAGCGGATCGCCGAGTTGGAACGCGGCGTCTCCGAAGGTGCCGCGGTTTCGGCTAACCGGGACGCGGAGATGGATGCGCTGCGGCAGGCGCTACGTGAAAGCGAGCGGCGAGTCGCAGCGCTACAATCGGAACTGCAAAACGCCCGCGAGGTGGCCGCAACCGCGGAACGGCTCGCGGCGGAAGTGAAGGTTATCCATGGTGACGCCGCCTCCAAGGAGAAGGCGCTTCAAGAGTTTGAGCGGGCGGTCGATTCGCGCAATGCCGCGATCGAAGAAAGCCGGCGGCGGATTGAGGATCAGGCGGATCAGTTGCGGGCACTTCGAACCGAAGCAGACAGGGCTCGTGCCGAACTGAATGGAAAAACCAGTGAACTGGATCAAGCCTTGGGCCTGATCGAATCCCTTCGGCAACGCGAGTCCGAATTGCAGCGCGAAGTTGAATCGCTGTCGGATGCGGCGCGGGAACGCAACGACTTGGACCGCACGTCGCACGACGAACTGGAAACCCAAAAGGCCAAACTGGCCCGGCTTGAACTTGAACTCGAGGCGGCCAACGGCATCATCGACGACAAGTCCATGGTGATCGAACAGCTCGCCGCCGATCTGGAGGCGGTACGCCAGTCGCTACGTTTCGCGGACGACGAGAAGGCCCGGCTGAATCGGGAGTCCGAAGACCTGCGCAACGCTGCAGAACGCGACCGCGGACGGCTTGAGTCGCTCCAGGCGGATCTTGCGCGCATGCAGGCCGCGGCGACCACGGTAGATCTCGACGCGCTGCGCGCGGAGAACGCCTCCTTGCGGCACGAGATTGAGAGACTCCGGCGCAACGCCGCCGAGAACGTATCATATGCGCCTCCGGTTGATGAGGAAGAGGCGCCGCAGGGCGATGATCTCTTGCCGGACGTGGTCCGGCCCGAGGAAGACGACCAGCGATTGCTCGTCGATGCCCTCCTCCGGTTTCTGGGGAGGAAATAGGGACGTGTCCGTACTGGAAAGAAGAAGGGAATCTGCGTAGTGCGTCGACTAATGGTGTTGTGTGTTTGCGGCGAACGCATTCAGGTCCCCCGTTCGGCTCTGGGCCGGACGGGACTATGTCCTGCCTGCGGCCGGGTGATTTCGATAACCGCGGAAAGCGCCACCACCGTCAAGGGGCCCGTGCCGGCCAAACCGGCTCCGGTCCAGAACGCCGAACCCTTCGCTAACGCATCCTGGAATTCCGGTAACGGCCGGGCCAATGCCGTGCCAGCCGAGGCGAAACGGCGATTTGCCGAAGCCGTGGACCTGTACTTCTCCCAACGCTACGCCCAGGCACTGAGCATTTTCGAGTCGCTTGCGGAGGATTTCCCGGAGAACACGGACATCGTGTCGGGCCGCCAAATGTGTATGGTCGCGCTGCGCAACCGTCAGCAAATGGCCCTCGAACATCAGCCCGGCTCCAGTTCGAACCTCCCCGCTCCCATCGACGGCCGGGCCGGCGAACCCGTCCGGCGGTTGGCCCCCCCGACCGAATCGATCCCGGACAGCGTCGTGGAAGACACGCTCAAACACGTCCTTGTGGAAAAGATGCTCAATGGGGCGGATGACCGGGTCCAGCTTCGCGCCGCCGAACTGGCCATCCGCGTCTTTGGCTTTGGGAAGAAGAAGTCGGACGAGAGCGAGGACGAGAACCCGGACGACGCCGCTCCGAGTGAGACCGCCCCGGAAGCGCCCTCCGACGAGATGCCGGATTCGGAGACAAGAGACGAGCAGTAGACGTACCATCCCGCATTCGACCGCGGTCGAGCATCGCGTCACACCCA
>JAHDWY010000088.1 GCA_023384315.1 Candidatus Hydrogenedentota bacterium
AGGAACGCGTCGCAGGATTTGATGAGGCCCTGGCCAAGTATCCGGAAATCGAAATCGTGCAGCGGGCCCCCGGCGGGGGTGTGCGTGACAAGGCCATGCGCGCCGCGATGGATGTCATTCAGGCCAATCCCGACCTAGACGCCATCTTCGGCATTAACGACGATTCGGCGCTGGGCGCGCTGGCGGCGCTGGAGTCTGCGGGACTGCAGGACAAAGTCGTCATCGTGGGGTATGACGGCACGCCCGAAGCCCGCGAAACGATCCTGGCGGGCAAGGCCTTGAAGGCCGACACGGTCCAGCATCCTGTTGAAATCGGCAAGACAACGATCGAAACCATCGCGGCCCACTTCGCGGGGAAGGAAGTGCCCAAAGTTATCCCCGTGCAGGTAAACGTCATCGACCGGGAGAGCCTCCTGGCGGAGCAGAACGGATGAGTGAATACGTACTCGAGATGAAGGACATCGTGAAGCGGTTTCCCGGTGTCGTCGCGGTGAAAAACGGCCAACTGAATCTGCGGCCCGGCGAAGTGCATTGCCTCGTCGGAGAGAACGGCGCGGGGAAGTCGACGCTCATGAAGATCCTGTCGGGCGCACAACCCGCGGATTCCGGCGAAATTCTTCTTTCCGGTGAGTCCATCTCCATTCACAATCCACACCATGCCCAGCAGTTGGGCATCAGTATGATTTATCAGGAATTCAACCTGAGTCCCTTCCTCAGCGTGGCGGAGAACATTTTTCTAGGGCGGGAACCGCGTCTCGGCAAGACGCCTTTCATCAACTGGTCAAAGATGTACCAGGACGCGCGCGAGATTCTGGGCCGCATTCGCGTGAACCTCGACGTGCGCAAACCCGTAAACGAATGCAGCGTTGCCCAGCAACAGATGATCGAGATCGGAAAGGCCCTCTCCTTCAATTCCAAGATCATCGTGATGGACGAACCTTCGGCGACCTTGACCGATCACGAGTTGGACGCCCTGTTCGCGCTGATTCGTGAATTGAAGGAACAAGGGATCGGGATGATCTACATCTCCCACCGGCTCGAAGAGATCTTTACCATCGGCGATCGCGTCACCGTCATGCGCGACGGCGAATACATCGCCACCAAACCCGTTGCGGAAGTTACTCGCGAAGACATCATCAAGATGATGGTGGGCCGCGAACTCACCCACGAATTCCCCAAAGAGCTTTTCGAACGCGGCGAAGAGCGGCTCCGCGTCGAAGGCCTGACGCGAACCGGCGCGTTTCAAGATGTCAGCTTCTCGTTGCACCGCGGTGAGATCGTCGGTCTGACCGGTCTCGTGGGCGCCGGGCGCACGGAGGTCGCACGGGCCATATTTGGCGCCGATCGGATTGACGGCGGGCAAATCGTCCTCGACGGAAAGAACATCTGCGTCCGTTCGCCGCAGGATGCCATTCACCACGGTATCGGACTATTAACGGAAGACCGCAAAAATCAAGGGCTCATTCTGGGCATGACGGTACGCGAGAACACCACCCTCGCCAATCTTGCTTCTCTCGTTCGCGGCCTATTTGTCAATCGGAAACGGGAGCGTTTGGTAACCATCAGCTACGTCCGCGACCTGCAAATCAAGACACCGTCCATCGAGCAGACCGCGCAGAACCTGAGTGGCGGCAACCAGCAGAAGGTTGTGCTCGCTAAGTGGCTCTTCACGGAGTCAAAGGTGCTCATCTTCGACGAGCCCACGCGTGGTATCGACGTAGGCGCGAAAGTGGAGATCTACCGGCTCATGAACGATCTTGTGCGGAAGGGCGTGTGCATCCTGATGATTTCGAGCGAACTTCCCGAGGTGCTGGGCATGTGCGACCGGATTCTGGTCATGCACGAAGGTCATCTGGGCGGCGAACTGTCGCGCGACGAAGCCACTCAGGAACGCATCATGCAATTGGCCACCGGCGAGACCCTCGCCGCAATGGCCTGATGGTGACTGCGACGAACGAAACTCCTTCTTCCTCTGCGGCCACAGGCCAGTTTTTGCGCATCTACGGGTTTCTGCTTATCGCGCTTGCCATCGAATGCGCCGTATTTGAAGGCATTGCCCGATACCAGGGCATACGCCCCTTTCTTTCCGTCGACAACCTCATCCTGATTCTGAACCAATCCGCCATCTATGGCGTGGTCTCCGTGGGCATGACCTTCGTGATCCTCACCGGCGGTATCGATCTTTCCGTGGGGTCCATGATTGCCTTCGGCGGCGTTGTCGGCGCGCTCGTCACCCGCGCCGTCGGTGGCGATTCCGCGTGGGCCCTGGCAAGCGGCTGGTTCGCCGCCATGGCCGCCGGATTCGCGACCGGTTGCGTATCGGGGTTGTTCATTACGCGGTTCAAGATTCCTCCATTTATCGCGACCCTCGCGATCATGAGTTCCATGCGCGGCGCCGGATACCTGCTCGTGCAGGGCACCCCGGTAAGCGACTTGCCCGCGAACTACATCTTCTTGGGGCGCTACACGATTGCCGGGCACGTCCCCGTCGGGGTCGTGGTCATGCTGATCGTGTTCATCGCGGGCGGTATCCTGCTGAATACGACGCGGTTCGGACGCGAAGTGCGGGCCATTGGTGGCGGCGAAGAATCCGCCCGGTTGAGCGGCGTACCCGTGAACCGGGTGAAGCTCGCCGTCTATTGCATGAGCAGCGTGCTGTCGGTTTTGGGAGGACTTATGCTGTCGTCCAAACTGCGGTCCGGCGATCCCACCGTGGGCGTGGGCGACGAATTGCAGGTCATTGCCGCGGTCGTCATGGGAGGCACAAGCCTCACCGGCGGACGCGGCACGATCATGGGCACGTTCATTGGCCTCCTGATCATTGCCGTCCTGGCCACGGGGCTTACCTGGATCGGCATGGAGAGTTTCGGTCAACAGGTGATTCTCGGGGTCGTGATATTGGCAGCCGTGCTGCTCGATCAGTTCAAGGGATCATCCTGATTCGATATCCTCTCCGCCCCGCGCATCCCTTACCGGATAGGCAAAATCTCGAAAATGTGGTACAAGAGGGACAGGGGAAGCAATGACGCCATCCCGAGTCAGCCACGGTAACACCAAACCTGCAATGGATTAGACCTATGGCATTAGCTGCAGCGCCGTTAAAGTCCTTCGCCCGGGCGACGCCACCGTTTTATGTATTCAATCGACCTGACGGATACCGGATATCCATCCCGGTCAAAAGCACCTGGCTTGTCTCCGCCCCGGCCATGTTCTTCCTCGCGGCGTGTTGTCTTGCCGTGCTCTACGGAATCGACCGTCTGGTTCGGTACGAGACGATGACCACACAGGGATTCCCTGCCTTGGCCGCTGTAGTCGGCATGGCCGTGGGATGCGGTTGTATTCTTTACTGGTGGCTCTGGATGGTCGGCGGCGGCGAAACCATTGCGGCCGACGAGAAGAAGATTACGATCGAACGCGACATTCTGGGAATCGGACGCAAGACAGAGTTTGACCTGCTATTCGTCCGCGACCTCCGCGTCGAATTGCTCCCCCCCACTCCCGAGACGCATCTGAATATGATCAACTGGCGCGGCGGTGGCGGCTGCTGTGTCGCCTTTGATTACCAGGGTGTGCCTCAGTACTTCGGAATTGGCCTTTTCGAAGACGAAGCCAATGCCTTGGTGAGCGCGATTGAACGGCGTGTCGTGGTACCCACAAATCCCGCCCGCCGGCGGCCGCTGAATCGTCTCGCGCAGAACTGGGATTCCTAGTCTCGCGAGCTTCCCGTGCCGGTTCTCGTTTATGATGCCGTCCTACGGCGTTGGTTTCAGAGAAACGGGGTTCCGGCAAGCGAATGAAGCGTCATGCGTTCTCACCAGATTCCGCGGCCATCGTTGTCGCACTCCTCCTTTGGAGTTGCGCGCACCCCGTTCAAGCTCAGGGCGGTGACGCCAGGACGAGCGATCCTATCGTGCTCATTGAAACAGCTACCCTCGACTCCCTGGGCGAAGCCGTGCGCATCTATACCCAGCCTTTCAATATCGCGACGAGCGAGCCGCTTTCGCCTCCGGTGCCGATGCCTGGAAGCCGGCCGCTCGGATCGCCGGTAGTCTCGCCATCCGACCCGGCCATCGCCGTTACCACAGAAGAACGCGATCCGGACGGGGCGGCTCCGCCTGCAACCTTTATCTCCTTGGTCGATGGCGAAACCCGCCAAATCGCGCCGTCATCGTGGACGATATCCAGCGCGGGTTGGTCACACCAGGCGGCTGCCCTGGTCCCGGCAGAAAGCGAACGAAGCCCCTTGCTCGTCGCCCTGGCCACGCCACAGTCCCCGGAATCCGTGGGGCCGGGCCGCTTGGAAATTCACACGCTGTCGCGAGAACTTCCCTCGGCCATCATCGACAAATCGGCGACGTGGCTGCTTCCGGGCAAACCCGCGGCGGCCCTCGTTCTGGACGGGCGAGACTGCGTGTCGGTCCTGTGCGAAGCCGGCGCCGAAGGCCCTGTACTCCACGCGCGCGATCTCGGCAGGGGCGAAGTCCTTCAGGAGCGCCTTCTCGTATACGACCAACCCGGATTGACTCCCGTTGGTCTCGCGCAGCCGGCGTCCGGCAGCATTCTCATCGCGGCTGCCACCGGTCCCGGTTCGGACAAGCGTTCGCTGCACGACGCCACGTGGATACGCACCATCGACCCGAAATCGTGGGAATTACTCGGCGCTTCCTTCGAACTGAGCGGAGTACTCGCTCCCGAAAAGGTTCCCGTCCAGGTTTCCGGCGACGGCACGTTTTGGATCGCTACGCGCGAACCGCAAAGCGGTTTCGCATACCTGACTCAACTTCGCGCGAACGCAGCCGGGATCAAAAAACTCGCCGAGTACCCCTTCGCCGGGACGGATGGACCCTTGCTGCTTGCCGTTGCGCGCGCCGGAAACGACTGCGCGGTTGCCATCGGCGACCGCGTCGAGGTTTGGCCCGGCGGCAATCCCGGTGCAAGGCCATTCTTCTTTGATGCGCCGGTGAATGCGCTAGCTTGGACAGATGACTCCCTGGTTGTGGGTGAAGCCAATCGGGTCCACGCCATCGAATCTGTGGCAGGCGAAATGACGCCTCGACTCGTAGCCGCCCTTCAAACGGGTATCGTCAATGCAATCGTGCCTCTCGCCGGCACTCCCTCGCGCGTTCCCAATGCTGACAACCGGAACGCGGTGCTGGAGGCTCCACTGCCACACTTTGTCCGGCTCCGGGGAGAGGCCGCGGGTCACGAATTGCGGGCCGTGCAGATCATTCCAGAAACTGCCGGGACACCGTGGCGCGTGGAGTGGGACCGCCGCAAGATCCCATGGCTCAGTCTGTACCCGCAGTCCGGCTCAGGACGCGGCTGGTTTCTGATGGGCGTCGATAGCCAGCTGTACGAGCGAGGTTCGACGGTTTCCGGTTGGATCGATGTGCTTACCGATCCCGATGCGGCGGCCGGCGGGCCCCAGGCCTATCGAATCGCAGTACGGGTCGCCCCGTCGCGGCCACCGGTTCGAAACGTGCTCTGGGCGCTGGGAAACTCGAGGAAGGCAAGTCTTCGCGATCCTGACGACCCCTTCGGGTTCAGCGAACTAGCCGATCTTCTCGCCGCGCCGCCATTCCACTTCAGCCATCGTCTTGCTTCCGGTCCGGTGACAACGCCGCTGACGCCATACGCGATCGTTGTACTTGACTCGAAGGCAATCGTTGCCGGCATGGTGACGCGTCAAGCAGTGCTCGACTACGTATCGCGCGGAGGTTCGCTGGTCTACCTCACGCAATCCGTGGAGGAACCGAATCGCGAACGCGTCGCACGTTGGCTGGCGCCTGCAGGCCTCCAATTGATTCATGACCTGTCGGCGGCCGACCGATTTGTGCGCGTTGCCAATACGCCGCTCACGCGAAACGTGGAAGACTGGCGCGTTTCCCGCGCGGTCGCGCTACGGACCGAACCGCCTTGGCAAGTCCTGATGGCCGCTCCCGACGGGCGGTATGCGGGATTCGCCGTGCGCAGGATGGGGTCGGGCCGGATCGCCGCGCTTGCGTCACCTGAATTCATCCAATCGGAAAACCTCGATCACGTTGAAGTCAAGCAGTTTGCGTCCGCCTTGTTTGCGTGGCTGGGCGACGCTGGCATGGACGTTCAGGATCTCGACGGCGACGACCTTCCGGATGAGCGGGAGGATCGCGATCAGGACGGCGTCGTCGACCCCGGCGAAACAGACCGCCTTAACCCGGACACGGATGGCGACGGCGTGCCCGACGGAGTCGACGTCGATCCCTTGAATCCGGACACCGACGGCGACGGCACGCTCGACGGGGCGGATTTGACGCCGAACGGACCGGCAGGCGCGGCGCCCGGTCTACTCCCGCTCGCCGAGTAGTTGAACCCCCTCACGAATCCATTGCGCCGCCGGGCCTGACGTGAGCGCCGCACCCATTCCGCCTTTGCGGGCATGTTGCAGATCGATATCGGCGACAACCAGCTCCTCTCCATCCATGCTCCCTTCCGCGAGCAGGTTGCCATCCGGCGCAATGATTCGGCTCTGCCCGTGTGACGCATCGCCGGCGGACCAGTCGTCCAGGCGGGCAGGGGTATTCGCATGCACGATGTACACCCCATTCTCCACGGCCCGAGCCTGAATCTGGGCGCGATAAGGGCCGATCTTGTGTTCGTCCGCCAAACCGGACTCGCACGAGATGTAAAAGAACAACTGTACCCCGGCCAATGCGCGCAGTTGCACCAAATGCGGATAGCGTTCGTCGTGACAAATGAAGGATCCGCATTGGACATCGCCAATCGGAAACATGGTGAACTTCCGGCCGGGCGTTGCCCATTGCTCCCCGGCAAGATAGGTTTTTTCGTAGATGTCGATAATCTCCCCGGAGGGATCGATAGCAATTGCCGAACAGAACAGCGCGTCGCCATCGCGCGTCGGTGCGCCGAGTATGGCGTAAACACCGTACTCGCGGCACGATTCGCGAATGCGCAATAGGCTCGTGTCGATCAAGTCCCAATCGATCGTATCCGCGAACTCGCCCTGCTTGGAGTACCCGGTAAGCGCCATCTCCGTGAATGCGACCACATCCACGTTGCGCTCGGCCGCTTCGCACAAAAACTGCACGATGCGATCCGTGTTGTAGGTTGCATCGAATTTCGTATGGAACTGCGCCGCCGCAACGCGAAGCCGGCGTGAATCCTCATTGCCTTGCACCAGCGCCTTTAGCGCTTCCTCTTCTGTGGGCCACGCATGCTCCAATCGCTTGATCTTTGCGCCAAATTGGCCTTCCGTTTTCGCCGTTGCCGTATACAAACCCACTGGTTCATCGGAAATGACACGCACCCCGTAGGAAAGCGTGCGAATCTGGTCACGCACGGGCGCGTCAACTAACGGCGCATAGGGAATAATCAACGTGTCCGCGGTGAGCGGCTCGTTCAGAAGATTCTCGTCCGTCACGACACGCGTGGAGATCCCCGCCGCGCGCAGTGCGCCAAGCAGGCCAAACTGCCGCTCATGCAGCCATTCGTCCGCTTCGCGATAGGCGTAGTTCTGCCATTTGGACACGTAGTAGAGAACTTCGGGCTGCGCGACCGAACTGTCATCTGCGTCAAGATTTCGGAGGCTCTCTCCGAGTCGCGTCATCCAGTCCTGCGTACGGACCTCGGTGCTGCCCCAGTTTGTAACCTGGATGCCCGCCGCACCGGCCAAGCGCGCCAGCCGCCCTACCTCCTCGTAGTCCTCGGTCGTGTATCCAAAGTGCTCGATCGCGTAGGGACCGTCAATCTCCAGCACGACCGGACGCTGCGTGATTCCCGTCATGGTCTGGATCGCTGTCTGCACCTGCGCCTTGCCGGCGGGGCCATGCCAGAAGAAGTCGTAGGAATGAACGACCTCGTCCGCCGCGCGCGAGTACCCCCAGTAGTCGAGATTGGCGAACGCGGCGGATTCGCGCCGGTAGCTTTCACCGAGGGGAACCGAGATCTTCGCGGAGAGGTCATTCGCGCGAACGGCATGTGCGAACCCCTCCACCCAGTTCCAGAGCGCCTGCTCCCGGAACAGAATCCAGTCGCGAACCGCTGGACTCAAGTCCGGCTCACCCGATGTTGCGCCGGGCACCGGGGGGTCGATAAGGTCGAAATAGCCGAACCCGGTGCGCCACGTCCGATTCAGATTCTCGATGGATTCGTATCGCCCCACCAGCCAATCGCGAAACGCGCTCTTGGCCGCGAGTTCGTACGAGTTCCACGCCGCGAATTTCACCTCCATGTGAACGCTGAACCCGGGCGTATAGGTGAAATTCCGATTCGCAAAGTGTGTTGCGAGTGCGCTCACGAACCGAAGTTGACGCTCGCGATTGCGCTGACTGAAGACACTCGGGTAGCCGCGTTCCGGAATGAAAACCGTCCCGTCTGGATTCTGAAACAGCTCTGGTTCAAACCAGTCCGGCCAATGGCTCACGTCGACGCGCAACCGGATATCTAATCCTCTTTCGCGGACGTAACTTACGCGTTCGTCGACCATCGAGAAATCAAAGCGGCCCGGTTCGGGTTCACAATCCGTCCATCCGGCGCCCAGTTCAATCACGTTGAACCCAGCGTCGATGCAGGCATCGATCTGGTTCCGGAAGAATGCCAGGTCACGGTACCCCTTCTCCCAGTTCCAGAGGGTGAAAGCGTATTGGCAGGGAGCATCCGCGCTCGCCGCCAAAAACGGCACGGCCAGCATGATAAGAGCCAAGACGATTCTCATGACGTCGATTCCTTCGCTTCCCGCTGTTCGCGTCTCTTCTGTTGGCGCTTCTTCTTTTCCACATCGCGCCTGTCGCCCTCACCCGGTTCCTCGGCGGCGCGAAGTCCCATATACATACCGGCGATTTCGCGCTCTTCAATCTGATGAGGCACGCCATACCCCGTGCGGGACACATAACAGGGGGTCTTGTCGTTGAACGCGTACCACCGGATCAAATTGCGGCTGAGTTCATCGGGCATGGTCTCCTCCCAGGCTCCGGTGTCAATGGGATGTCCGCTCAAGTAGCCGATCGCCACACCGAGGTCGCGATCCCACGTGAAATAGACTATCTGGTCCGGCTCGGTCTTGGCCCGAATCTCTTCGGCGACGGTCTGGCAGTCTTCCAACGATGCGAAGCCCAATCCACCTCCGCCATCTAGGATCTTCAGTCCGCCCGCGGCCACCACCGGCCCCACCATCCACGCCGACGGCATGGGGTACACGCCGGGTGGATAGGGCGTCCCGTGGCCGATGAGCGATGGCGCCGGACACAGCGCAAGCAAGGCCAGCGCGCCGACGCGCCGCCATCGCAGGGGTTCGCCGACAAAGCCAAGAAATGGCACCGTGGCGAAGATCGCCCACAAGTGGATGGTGTGAATGTAGTATCGACCGCCATAACTGAGCAGCATCGGCAGGAAACCGATGAGCAGGCAGAGCAGGACGAGGTTGCGGGTCTCGCGCCAGCGGATCTGCGGAACCGCGAGAATCACGAGAAGCACGACGAAGAGATTGATCATCTGAAGCCAGGCGAGCTTGATGAACGGCAACTTCCACGGTTCGATGATGCCGTACAGGCCCGCGTCAAGCGGATGGGTAAACCAGTCCCGAAAGACGTAGATTCGGATGAACCACGGCGACGCCAGCACGAGCGCCACCACCGCCATTCCGACATAGCGCGTCAAATACTGGCGCCGAACCAGGCAGAACAATCCGAGCCCGGTGAGCGTCAGCGCGGGAATTCCGAGATGGGTATAAAATGCGATGGTTAACATCGCGCAGGCAAGGATCCACCGTCCCGAAAGGAAGAACACCACCAGCAAGCTCACCCACGACGTCACCAATACACCCGGCATGCCCAGTGCGGACGACGTGACCAGCACGGGTTCTAGCCCAACGATCAGAAGCGCAATAAAGGCGCGGCGCGAGTCAAACAACCACCGCGCCAGGTACCAGGTTGTCAAATGCGCAAAGGGCAGCATAGCCGGTTGCAGATTGCGAAAGGCTGCAAGTAGATCGCCATTGAAGGGCACGGCGGAAAGAGCCAACAAAACGTGGTACAGCGGCGGGTAGAGGTGCGGACGCCCCAGCGGCGCCCATTCCCAGGAATTCCACAGCGGTACAGAATGGGTCTCGTAGATTTGCCGGGCGACCATGAGGTGGTAGTACGAATCCGGCGGAACGGGGAAGATCGAATTCCGGCCAATCCAAACCAGGACGAAGAGCGCAAATAGAATCGTCAGGCTCAGCTTGTCCAGACTGTCCAGCGGCACTTTCAACGGCCGGCCAAACCACTCGGGCTCGGGCTCGGGCTCTGGAGCGGTTGGCAACTTCCATAAATAACGCCAAACGACGATCAACACTGGAATCGGCCACAACCACAGAATGGCCACGAGGATTGGATTGGGAACGCCCATGATGTCCGCCGTCCGGGGCAAAGCGGTTTCTGGAACAGGATTCACCGGACCCCGGCCAGAATAAAAACGCGAATGAGATCTCGTGGCTTGAGCCATGAA
>JAHDWY010000089.1:0-1059 GCA_023384315.1 Candidatus Hydrogenedentota bacterium
CTGCGAGTACAACGGGAAAACGTGAACCGGAGAAACGAGATCGCTCTCCAATGTGTACGTGCCGGGGGTATCGCACAACACCACATCGTACCGGGCCAGGTTCACCTGGAGGATGGAGTAAAAGACGTTCCAGTCGGACACGAGGGCCACGGTGGGGATCGGCGATTCCTCCACAAACTTCGGCGGCGGATGAATCTCCGGCATCCAGCACAACAACAAATCCGGCTGCCACGCGCGCCCGATGCGCTCCAACACCTCCGGCGTCGACTCGGTCAGCGGATTGTAGCGATAGCGGGCTTCCGGGAAATTGCCCAACGTACGGATAACATGCTTCCCCTCATAACATTCGACTGGGGCGTAGGAGCAAAAGAACGGGGTGCCGTGTGTAAGTACGTTCATCAATTGACTTTCGTATCCAATCAGCCACCCCGTACCCAAAAAGGAAGCGTGGATTACCAACCTGCTTCCGCGACCTTTGTGTCTACAATCAAGCGATATCGACCGATTCTGATTGACAGGTTTCGGGAATTATTCTATAGTCTATTAGCTAGCTTGCGGAAGCACCAGCGCTGACCGGGACGCAACAAAACATCGGGGAGTCAATGGAGTCCATGGCACAGGGCTGCGTAACGGATGTCCGCGAGCGGGTCAACGCGCTTGACGAAATCTCCACCCTTCCGTCCACTCTCGTTCGCATTTTGTCCGTCGTTCAGGATGAATCAACCACGGCCCTCGATCTCGCAGCCGAAATCACCACAGATCCAGCCCTGACGATGAAGATCCTCGGCACCGTGAACTCGAGTTACTACGGATTTCACCGGCAGATTGCAAGCATCCCCGATGCCGTTGTAATCTTGGGGTTCGATGAGGTGGAACGGCTTGCGCTCGCCATCTCGGTGATTAATTTGTTTGGACGCGACCGGGAAAGCTCGCGCGCGCTCCATATGCTCTGGCGGCACAGTCTCGCCGTTTCGGTGGTCGCGGGTTGCCTGGAGACCCACTATCGATCCCATATTCCCGCCATCTCCGGCGCGCACATTGCGGGCCTGCTTCACGATG
>JAHDWY010000089.1:1069-10471 GCA_023384315.1 Candidatus Hydrogenedentota bacterium
AGCGGTTATCACCCAGTACTTCCCCGAGGCGGTAACGCCGATTTCGCGGCTCGTACAAGAGGACAACGTGTCCGTGTGCGATGCCGAGCGCGAGATTCTGGATGGGTATTGCCATTCGGACATTGGGTCGTGGCTCGCCGAACGCTGGGAACTGCCGGAAGAACTGGTGGAAAGCATTGCCAACCACCACACGCCGGAATCGGTCGCTCCGGAACGGATTCTGACCTATACGACCCATCTTGCGGACTGCGTCTGCAACCGCGTGGGTATTCGCGCCATCAATGCCGAAACCGACTATGAAGTTTCGCCGGTTGTCGCAAGGCATCTATCGGTCGATGCATCGGTCATCAGCGGGATTGAAACTCGTCTCGACAAACAGCGCGGATTGATCGGGGCCATGGCCGCGGGCGGCGCCTGCTGAGTCTGCCAGAACCCGCAAGTCCGCGCCCTTCCATATCTTTCGTATTTCGAGCCAAGGATCTCATTCGATTTTGATTGGCGGGTGAGGTAATTTGGACTCGGTATGACCCAACCATTGCCAGACACTGAGACCATGCCCGCGCGGCGATTCGCGGCGGTACTGGCGGTCTTCTACGCGGGCGCGCACGTCATGCTCTACGCCGCGGGCGTGCGGATGGACACCTCGCCCTTGGGCGTGTTCATGCAATATGCCGATCCGGAACTCCTGCAAAGCCGGCTGCTCGAAACTTGCTGGTACCTCCACATTCAGCCGCCCTTGTTCAACCTCTTTCTGGGCATCGTCCTGAAGCTATTCCCGAATACTTTCGGCCTGGCCTTCAACGTAATCTACCTGGCGCTCGGCTTTTCGCTGTTCATAGCGATCGTGATGATTCAGACTCGCCTCGGAGTCTCTCGCGTGGTGGCGGCGGCCGTGGCCATGGTCTTTGTCATCAGCCCGTCATACCTCCTGTACGAACACCTCCTGGCATACACCTTTCCGTGCGCGGCCCTGCTCGCAGGATCCGCCGTCTTTCTGGATGCTTACCTGCGCAACGGCAACGCGCGATACGGCTGGCTTTTCTTTCTCACGATCGCCCTGCTGGGAGGCGTTCGGGCGACGTACCATCTTGTCTTCTTCGCGCTGGTGGCTGGCTTCGTTCTCGCCGTAATGCGGCCGCCGCGAAGAAAACTTGTGTGGATGGTGGCGGTGCCCGCCATGTTGCTGGTCAGCCTTTACGCGAAGAACGCAGTTCTTTTCGGCGAGTTTTCCACCTGCTCGTTTGCCGGGAAAAACCTGTGGATCAAGACCGTGGGGAACCTGCGCTGGGAGGACAAGGTTCGCCTTGTCGAGGAAGGTAAGCTTTCGCCGGTGTCGCTGGTCAACCGGTTTGAAGCGGTGGCGTCATACCCGGAATCGTTTCGCCAGATTGGCGACATGCCGAACGCGCCGGTGCTGCGGGAAGAGGCCAAGTCGACGGGAGAAATCAACTACAACCATGCGGCGCAACTTGCGATCTCTCGGGCCTACGGTGCCGATGCGCGCTACGGTCTTACTAAGTATCCAAATGTCTTCGTCGCCACGAACATCCAGGCTTGGCTGAATTACATCACGCCAGGAAGTTCCCGCGCCGCCGATTCGACAAACTATCCGCTACTCAAACCGTTGACGCGCATTTACGACCGGTTGCTGTATGGAGAAGCAAACATCCCACTGGAAGAGAGCCACCCCTTGCTCGAACACCACGACTGGGGCAACCGCCAATACGTCTTCCTCCTCGTGGGCCTGCCCACGCTCCTCGCGTATGGGTTCTGGTGCGGCCTTGGCCTGGGCCGAGCCCGGCACCGGCTCACGCGGGAGCAGCGAATGGTCATCCTTTACCTATGCGGGATTATCCTCTACGTCGCTATCGTCGGGAATACCATGGAGTTGAACGAAACCAGCCGGTTCCGTTTCGAGACCGACCCCTTCTACGTCGTCCTTGCCGGAGTATTGCTCCAGCACATCATGTCCCGCTTCGCACGCACGCCGCTCTGGCTGTTGCCCGCCCATGTCGAAGCCCGCCGGGCTGCGGCTGCGCAGGGGGCTGGGCCGGTGTAGTGGTTGCGGGGGGCCTAGCCGTGGCGCGGAATCCGAGGCTATGGTAGAGTACCTCAGCCAATCCGGCATCGGCTGCAGCGAGCAGTTCATTCGTGGAGGTTTGTTGTATCATGCGTGTTGTGCGGTTCCTTTCCCTCGCGTCCGCTGCAATTGCGTTTCCGTTGATGGCCCTGGCCGGCGACCCGGAGCCGGTGGATTTGTTGCCGGATATCATCACGAATCCAGCGACGCTCACGGATACGGAAATCGTCGACAACGTGGTCTCTGGCCGTATCCACCTCCGCTTGTCCAATTCCACCCCCAATATTGGCGATGGCCCACTGGAAGTCTACGGGGTCGAGCCCAAGCATGACGGCGAAGGCGACGAAACACAGCCGGTCAACCAGCGCATCTATCGGTCCGACGACTCCTATTACGACCGGGAAGCAGGGTTCTTCGAATACCACCCGGAACATCATCACACCCACTTGCAGGATTGGTCACGCTATCGCTTGCGGGAGATCCTGCCGAACGATGGCGTCGGCGATGTGGTCGCGGAAGGCGACAAGACTTCGTTTTGCCTGTTGGACAGTCGAGTCTACGACAAGACCCTGCCCGGCGCGCCGCCGTCTTCCGTCTTCCGGGATTGCGATCAGGGCACCCAAGGGATCTCCGTGGGATACGAAGACCTCTACAGCAAGGATCTGCCGGACCAGTGGATCGACATCACGGATGTCCCGGACGGGGAATACTGGCTCGAATCGGAGGCCGACGCCGGAAATGTCATCCTCGAAAAGGACGAAACCAACAACACCGCCCGCGTGAAAGTCATCATCGACAAAGGCGACGCCGGCCCGAACCTTATGGGGATTTTCGCCGCCTTGTTCGCCATCCTGCAGCAGTTGCTGGCTTTCTTGCGGGGATTCTTTGCATAACGTGCACGGGAACCCACCGTGCCGGCCGCATCACGCCATGTAGGTTGTTCCGTACCAGACCTGGAACCATTTCCCAAAGACCCAGACGAACAGGCCTGAACTGCCATAGGCGCCCAGGGGACCCGTGTAATTTCCGAAGCTGGCGTGGAAGAAGAACGGTCCGCGGTACTTGATGGCCCAGGAATTCTGGCTCGCGTCCACGTATTGAATGTATTCATGGACGCCTTCTTCGAAGTGTTGGAGGTTTTCCGGAGGCAACTGGTCGCGGTAGACGACCATCGTCGTCCCGCGCTCTTGCAGCAATTCCTCCATGCCGCGGTATTCTCGGGGTGACAGTTGGCGAAGGGAACCGTTGTCAATCACGATGTAAGAATTGACCGGGGGACCGCCTTCAAATCCGCCGAGGCTCTTCAGCACCAACAATCGCCCTCGCGCTTCGGGCGCCCACAGGTAGTACGTTGCGGTCTGAAAAAACAGCAGCAAGGCCAGCACGATCAATACGATGCGCAGAGTCTTCCGGTTCTTCATGGATGCAATCCCTCCGCGACTTGGACCCCTTTCCAGACCGAAGGTTCGCGGTCAGAAGTCCAACTGTTCGCGGAGGAATTCGAAGGTACCCACGCCGTGGATGGTGTGGGGGCCATTGAAGTATTCGATGGTCGTGCGGTCGCCGAGGCCGAGTTCGTCGTACATGCGCCGAACCTTGGCGTATTCATGGGCGACCCATTCGTCGTAGGACACGCCGTCGCGGTGGCCCCGTTCGACCATGAAGGGCCGCGGGAAAATCAGCGCCGCCATCTCGCCGTAGTCGAAGGTGCTGCCGAGATCCCACTCGAACATCTCGTACTCGCCGGTGAACATGTAACTGAGCGGGTAGTCCACGGTCACGTTCTTCTTGATCCACTCGTTGAAATCGCCCGAGCAGATCGACAGGCAATAGCCCTCCAGAATCGCCGGCACGCGCATGGCCGTCTTGCCGCCGTAGCTGAGCCCGTAGAAGGCGATGCGCTCGGGATCGACGAAGGGTTGCTGCCCCAACCATTCCAGGGTCCGTTCGTGTTGGCGCACGATAAAAGAGAAGAGCGATAACTCCAACGGGTTCGCTTTGCGCTGCAGCACGCGAAACGCGTCGCCGCCCACGTAGGGGTTCTGCGAAGCGTAGGTGACAAAGCCCTGCTCCGCGAGTTTGCACGCGAACTGGTGATAGTAATCGCTTTGAATGCTGGGGTCCGCCACTTCGCGCGCGTACCCTTCGAGGCCGTGTTGGCACACGACGACCGGACGCCGTTCGCCCTCCGGGATGTTCTTGGGCACGAGCAAAATGCCAAAAGCAAAAACGTCGGGATAGACGTCCAATTGCACTTCGTACCCGCGGTAGGCGGGTTCGTCGAAAACCAGCCGCGTGCGCGGATTGATGGGAACGGAGGCCGGCGGCAGTTCACCGATGACTTCCCTGGAAAAGTAGTCGCGATACCATTTCGCGCTTTCGGCCCACGCTTCCGCCGAAGCGTAGTCCGCTCGCTTCCAGAACTCGTCGCGCACCTTCTGGCTCGTGCGCATGAGATGCTGCGTGTCGTTGATGAGTTGATCGACCTGTCGCTTCATGCGCGCCTCGGCATCGGGCAGCGCTGCGACAATCTTCGGCTGGTCGCCGTTACGCAACGCCCCACCGATCGCAGACATGAATGAGGACAGCCCATCGTCGCTTCCCGGCAATCCGCTGCCATTGCCCGTAAGCTGAATCGCGCCGGACGCATTCAGATTACCGACGAGCTCGTGAGCACGATCCACTTCGCCTTGCACGGCCTCAAAGGACGGCGTACTGATGCGGCCCGGTGCCGCGCCCGTGCGACCGGAAGACGGTTCCGGCGGCCCATCGATTTGCGGATGATCGCAGGCTTCAACGATCAACGTGCGTGGCGCGATGAGACTCGCGATCTCGGCATCACCAAATTCGTGCAACAGGGACCACACGTTGCGGTAGATGGGTTCGCTCCACACGTCGCTGCGCGGTTTGAAATAACCCGACACCACGGCAGCATCGACGCGCGTATCCACCGCCGCGGTGTAGAACGCAATCAATCCGCCTTCGCCGGAGCCGATGACGCCAATTGGTGCGTCGCCACGTTCTGCTTCAAACCAATCAATGGCCGCGCGCGCTTTCTGCACTTCGTAGCCGATGATGTGACGTCCCAGTTCGTAAGCCGCGCGGTACGCGAACTCGCGATGCGGCTGGTTGGTCATGCGAATGTCCGGGTTGCCGGAGTACGTATCGCGTCGATCGAGCAACGTGGGAACGATCACGCGGCACCCGCTTTCCGCAAGCCGCCGCGCGAATTGCGCGTCCGCAGGCACGTCTTCGACCAAGCCAAGCAATGCTTCCGGCGACCAGTCGCAATCAGGAAGCGCAACGACACTCGCAACGGCCTTCTCTTTCGGCTCAATCAGCAATCCTTCGCCATAGACCTCGCGCAGCACGCGCCAGCGAACGGCGTACACGCGGTAAACGGCGCTCTCCGCGATGAGCGCGGGCGAATCGGTTGTCGCGACCAATTCCATCGGACCCGCCTCGCGCTCTTCGTGAGCGCCAATGATGCGGGCAAACCGTTGCCGATTGGGTTCAACCGATTGCGCATACGCATCAGGCGAGGAAAAGTCCCGTTGCCAATACTCCTCGCGATTCGCGACGCTCGCGTCGATCAGTTGCATGAGATGCGCATCGATCCCCGCGACCATGGCTTCGACAGGTTCGCCCGTGATGGTTAAAGGCGCCGTGCCGGGCAAAGGTTCAACGGCTACCGCGCCATGCACCAGTTGGCTCAACACAATCGCAATCATTGGCAGCGTCATCGTCCTCTCCAATTGTCGGGTGTTCTTTGGGGAGCGAATATGGGCGCGCGGCTACCCCTCTTCCGCCGGGTGAATTGAAGCCTGCGCCCGCGCGATCTCACCGTCCACATCCTCGCCTTCGTAGAACCACATGCGGCCCGTTACTTCCACCCGCTCGCCTGGCGCACAATCGGGCAGCACCGGATCGGAATGGATGCACGGCACCGGCGGGTTCCCCCAAACGCGACGGTAGTGATCGAAGGCGACCAGGATCCACCGCTTGCCGTCATCGGACTGAATTGCGGCAACGCCGTCCTCGAAACGTGGCCCCTCTTCCTTTTGCCCGTTGAACCCTTCCGCGCCCTTGAGCATGAGACAGACTTGCGTGCGCAATCCCGTCAGCGGTTCCGTCGTCCCATTCTCGAGCCACAGCGTGAAGTCCACACCGTTTGCATCGGAGACGGCGGACCCGCCGAACCGGATGTCATTAGGCAACCGCCACGCATTCTCCCAGCCGCCGCCCTCGCGCGATTTCCAGTCCACGTTGTCGATGAACACGTGTTGCTGGTCCCAGATTGTGGGAATGTGCGTGTGCGCGAGATAGGTCAAGCCGAGATTGCTGAAGATTGCTTCCGGCAAGTCGACCACCACGTAGCCGCCGTTCTCCCACGGCGCGAACACGCTGAGCTTCGTGCCGCGCATGGGATCGATTGCGCCTTCGAGGAAGCCGATGCGCGGATGCCGCCCACCGGGGTAGGGAAGCACGTTGACGGTGCCTTCGTCGTGCGGTCTCGGTTCGATCTCGAGCGCGTCGATCTTGGCCTGCATCAAGTCCGCGGGGTACCAGCAGACCGCCGCGGCCTCTTCGATGGAGTAGCCGTGATCGTGGAGCATGATGGGTGCCCAGAAGGCGAGGTTCTCGCGGGTCGACGCCGCTTAGGGCGGATACTCCACCGTGCGGCCGCTGTACCGGACCAGCCGCATGGCGTCATCGGGTTGCGCGGCCGGGTCTACGTATCGCCCGAGGTCGCGCATGGCGATGACGTTGAAGCCGCCGTCCTTCAAGTATGCCATGTATTCAGCGAACCGTTCCGGCGGCGTGTGGACCCACGGGTGCGCAATATCCGGCACGCCGTGAAATTGTACGACGGCAATCTTACCGCCCCCGGCGCGATCGACTGACGCCTTGAAATTGTCGAGGGTCCACTGCGGATACGCGTCGCCCGCCGACGGAATCAACAGGGGATCGTGCCGCGCCGGATCGTACAGGGGTCCGGGTTCGAGCTTGCCGTAGAACACTTCCGGTTGCATGCCCCTGCGCGCCCACAAATATCCGTTCGCTTTCAGAATCTCCAGACCTTCCGGCGAGAACCCGTTGCCGGGCCATCCAAAACTCACGGGCTTTGGCACGCCCACTCTCTTTAGCTCCGACTCGACCAGCGCCAATTGACCCGCAAGATGGGCCGTGTGTTTTGGCGTGTTCATCCCCGCGTGGTTCCAGGTATGGTTGCCGATCTCAAAGCCCATCTTGTGCAGTTCGCCCACGTCTTCCCACGACAAGAAATTCTCCGTGTCGGACATCCGGCATTCGGTGATGAAGAAGGTTGCGCCGAACCCATGTTCCTTGAGGATTGGCGCCACGACGGTGAGATGCGATTTCACCGCGTCGTCGAACGTAAGCACGATCGTCTTGTCGGGGATGGGTTCGAGTTGGGCGCGCGCGGCAGGAGTCAGAGTCAGGTACGCAAAGGCGGCAAGGAGCATCAAAGGCATGCGGCAGCGGTCCATAACATAACCTCCTCGGAAGTACTTCGCTATCGCCACCAGTTCAAGTGCAAGGGGTCTCGGGTAGCCGATTCGAGGTCGAAGGAAAATCGAAACTCGCCCGGCGTTTTCGAGACCTTCACAAGAACCGTACTGCGCCCTTGTTTGATGTTGACTGATTCCCGGTGGTCCGCGAAGGCGCCGGCGGGCAGGTGCTCCGTGCTCTCATGCACGAGCGTACCGTTCAACCAAACCTTGGTGGCGTGTTGCACCTGCAAATGTATCGTGGCCGCCTGGCGCGCCGCGGAATTGAACTCCGCGTAGGCGTACCCGGTGCCGTAGTCGCACTGCGGCGTCTTCGCATGGACCGGACTGAAGGCTTCCTGCAGGTCGATGCAATGGCCGAAGTCCGCGAGCGAGTACCACCGTTTCCACTCGATGGCCGTGTACCAGCCGGGATAGGTCGCGGCAAGGTCCACGCTCTTTTCGGGTGGGTACGCGGTCTCATGCCCTTTACCGCCCCAGTTGGGAAACATGCCGATGACCAGCCACTGGCGCAGGCGGTGTAGCTTCTCGCGGCGCAACCAGTCAATGGCTTCCTGCGGCGCGGGCAGGGTTTCTTCCGAGGGAACGGAGCGGCGGGAGAAATGACGGAGCATGTTCACAAAGATGCGGTCCGCTACGGGGTCCCGGCCGAGGTGGTCCATAATCCGCAGGTGCGTGAACACGATGCGGCCGCTGCCGTATCGGCGCACGAGAAGGTCTGTGCCCCACCATGCCGGCTCGGCGGCATCGTCCTGCAACGGCACGGGTCGAAGATCGAAAGCGCCCGCGATGTCGTCGTCGCCGGATTCGGCAAAGGTACGGGGCGGAACGACATTGCGATAGGGTTGCCCCATGAAACACCGGGCGGGCAATCCGTCAAACACGGGATGGATCTTGACGTAATGGAAAACGCCGATGGGACCGCCAGTCGCGTCCCGGCCGGTTGCGGCGATCGCGTCGTCCACGCGCTCCGCAAACAGGTTCCAATCGTCTGGAGGTCCGAACACCAACGCCACCGCGCCGCCCCGCACTTCCGCGAGGACGTGCCCCAGTTCGTTTTCCGGATAGGCGCGAACCGTATTGCCAAGAGGCGGCACGATGTGAATCGCAGCCTTCGATTCCCCCGGCTTCGCAAGCCGGAGACACGCTTCGCGCCACTCCTTGTTCGGGTCGACGACGTGAACGTCCACGTCACAAGCCTGCACGGATTCAACGACATGAAGATTGACCGCGTTCTGCGCGATCACCTTGTGCCCCTGCATCAGACGTACAACAAACTGATGGTTACCGACGGACCCGGAGGCGGAGATGGTCCCGCTCCAGATTTCCTTCCCGCCGCGCGGCAGCTTGATGTTGCGTTTCTTCTTCCACAACACCTGGTTCGTGGGGCCGACGACCTGGAGCGACAGATCGGCGCGGGCCTCGTTCCGCTCGTCGTTCACGAGCGACACGCTGACGTTCACCTCTTCCCGGGGAACGAGATTCGTCTTCGGGATTAGAATCACGGGAAGCAGCGGCGCTTGTAGCGACTTGAGTATTCCATGAATCGGTTTCGGACGCGAGGCGCGGTCGAGCACGCCGGTACCCGGCAACGTGCCGTCGTCGCGCAGTTGGTCGAAGCAATAGCCGGCGAGCTTGCCGTTCAAGCGTAACGCTTCGACCTGGTGTTTAATCGCCGAGGTATGCACGTCCCGCGCGGCCGTGGCCATTCCTGCCACGTCTCCAAACACGCGGTCCAGCTCGCGGGCGGCAAAACCGGTCTGCGCGGCTTCGGGGAGTACCGAGGCGGAG
>JAHDWY010000090.1:0-921 GCA_023384315.1 Candidatus Hydrogenedentota bacterium
ACGCGTTCGTCGCCGGGTCTTCGAGACTTGCCAGCGTAGGGAATCCCTGATAGCGGGGCACGTAGAGCGGCGCGCGGACCTGCTGCAACCGCGCTACGCGGGAGAAGTTGTTCGCCGTCAGCGCGTTCTGAATATCGTTTGTGATGTCCGCTTCCATGGCCAGCACGTCTTCGTAGAGCACATAGGGAACCGACGTGGAGTCGAAGCCAGTGAACGGATTCGGCGCCCAGGGAACACCGTTCGCGAAGGCCCAGGGCTTACCGGCGATCCAAGTGCCGTTGAAATACGTGGTCCAGGGATGGTCGATGGACGTGGTGTGGGGGTAAAGTTGCGAGTCGTTTTGCAGCATGGACACGGCCAACGCGATACCGGCGTTGCTGATGAGATCGGTCCGCATCCCGTTCTCGACGTTGGTGGCGGTCTGCAGCTCGATCTTGCTGGACGAATAAAACGTCAGCGCCACCACGAGCAGTATCGTAAAAATGGCCACCGCAATGATGAGCGCAGCGCCGCGATTTTCGGATCCCTGTATCATCTTGGCACCTTCTTTAATTACGAATTAGGAATTATGAATTAAGAATTGAAAACTGGGGGCGCGAAAGCGTTTTTCGGTTCTGCATTCTTGCCCTGTAATCGCTGGTTCACATGGTTGGATCCGTGAACTCGATTCGTTATTCCCAGTTCGCAATTCCTAACTCTGTTGTCCGCCGCCGAGCTACGCTATCTTCAGTCGCAATTCATAATTCGTAATTCATAATTCATAATTCGCTACTCAGGCTCCACCCAGTGCCGAGCGCGAGTACGCGGTCGGCACGTCGATCACTTGTTCCAGGTTACGCTCGAACTGGGGCGCCGTCGGATAAGGCCGTTCGTACGCGAAAGGCAACCGCAACGCGACGATCTCCGGCAGCCGCGGCGTGA
>JAHDWY010000090.1:931-10434 GCA_023384315.1 Candidatus Hydrogenedentota bacterium
CGTTGGCCGTGGTACCCACATTGAGCGCGGAGTTCCAGGAAGATCGCACGTCCAACTCGGAAGTGGCCAGCACCCGCCCGTACCGGAAGAACTGACCGTACAGCCCGAGCGCGCGCAGCACGCCGCTCGTATCGTTGCCGAAGGAGAAGGCGAATTGCCCGCCTGGATCGGGATTCAATTCCGGGCCGACCTCGATGGTGCCGCCGTTGACGAAGGCGTACACGCCGCCCAGATCGTTGAGGTCAACGGCCAAATCTACAAGCGACATGGCCGGCGAAATGAGCAGGTTGTTCGTGGCAACAAGGGCGCCATTCGCGTAAACATTGACCGCCAGATTTCCGGCGACCACCTCGAACGGCAATACGTCGTTGTTGTACAGCGTTTGAAACGAGGCCACCTGGTCGCCGGGATACAAACTGCGCACCGGATCGGTAAAAGGATGGGTGCGCTGCATCGGATACAGCGGGATGGTGTGGGGTTCGGATGCCTGCGTTACCAGCCCGATATTCTCCGCAACTACGTAGTCGCGCGGATCGAGCGCGTTCACGTCGCCGTTGATATCAAAAGGTTCTAACCAACTCTGTTGAATCACGCTGCCGTCCGAATCCCGCATTCCCCAAACGTTGGGCAATTGGGGCGCGGCGCCGTTCAACACGGGAATCCAGTACTCCTGTCCGGCCAACATGCGTATCCAGAGCTCGCGCTTCTTGGCGGCGAGCATTTCCTGCTGGGACGATGTCAACCGGAGCAGGACGTTCGGATTCGACGAATCTTGTGGGAGGCCGGCCAGGTTTGCGATAGCCCGATCGAGTTCATCTTTGACGGAGGTGCCAAACTCGGGATCGACGGCGAGTTCGTTCCAGTCAAATGGATAGGTATCGAGATCTTCCACGCCGGGCTCGACATAGCGGAGGAGCGCCGCGGTGCCGTACAGGAAGTCTTGGACTTCTTCGAAATCGTCCGAAGGATCGCTGGGCGTTCCCGCATTGTTGATGGTGGCAAACTGGATCGGGACGGGGCGTGTGTTCAGTTGGGGCAGATTGAACGGGCCGGTCACGTAAAAGTCGCCGGCCGTATCCTTGATGACCACGGGATAGATTACGTAGGTAATGCGGCCAAGGGTCGTGCTGCCGCCGTCGGGATCGCGGACGAGGCCGATCATGCTCATGCCCTGGGGTGTGCCGTAGAACTGGTAGTAGTCGCCGTAGTCGCGCATGGTGAAGACGGTTGTGAGATCGCGTTCCACGACGGCAAAGGCGCCGCGGGAGGTCTCGTACGCGTCGCTGGCGAGGTAGGCGGACTTGACCGCGTGCAGGCTCGCCACAAACAGCGTCACAATGGCCGCCATAATGATGGAGAACAATGCGGTCGCGATTAGCAGTTCGACGAGGGTAAACCCTCGGGCACGTTGCGTTCGAGTCATGGCCTGCGTCCCGGTAGTTGCGAACATCAGTAGTCCGTCACGTACGTTACAAAGTTCTCGCGGCGTCCATCCGGGAAATCGACGGAGAACACCACGCGCACGCGGGTCTCTTCCAGGGGTCCGGCCACGCGCGTGATCACGGTGGAATGGCCGTCCACGGCGCCGGTCGTGTCGACGCGGCCGTCGAGGTAGATGCCGGAGGCGGTGCTCGCGTTGTACAAGGCGGACGCCTTGGCCATGCCGAGGATGTTGCTTGCGCCGGTCATGCGCAGACGGCCCATGTTGGCGTCCGCGAGTTCGGCGGCGATGGTGCGCTCCTGGGCGACGCGGGAAGCCCGCAACCCGGAGGGAAACAACCGCATGATGGCCATAATGCCGATCGCGAGGATCGCCATGGCGACCAGTACTTCAACCGGGGAAAAGCCCCGTTCTTCTTTATACAGTCGAAACATGTCCACTTCCTTATGATGTCATCTTCACCCGCCCCGTCGTCCGGAACAGTTCGATCCGGACCGGCACTTTCAACTGGCCTTCGTCGAGCACGTTGCCGGTCTGGGGATCTTCGTCGCCGGGGGCGATGGTGTATCGCTCCTCGAGCGAAGCGTCCGGCATGAGTGCCACGTTGACCGTGAAACGCGCCACGGGTGAAGATTCTGGCTCCATGAACCCCGAAGGGGTAAAAACGTGTGCGGGAAACGCATCCACACCGAAATCCGTCGTGTAGATTGGCGCGACCACGGTAGCCGTTGCCGGAATTTCCGTGGTATCCAAATCGACGAGCAAAACCGGCACTAAGCCTTCACGGTAGGTCCCGTTCGCATTGATACCAATCTCCAGTTCGTAGTCGTTATCGATCGACGCGATACAGGAATTGGCGGGAAGCCGGCGGAAGTAGGCCTCCCGATCTTCGATGAGCGCGTAGACGTTCGTCGCGGAAATCCTAAGTGAATCCCGCTCGTCACTCGTTAGTTGCCGGGCCAGACCGTAGCTATCGATCACGCGCACATTCTCGTTCGTCACGCTATCGACAGTCTGTGCCGGATCTGTCACCCCGTAAACAACCGCGGTGTTCACGCGGTAGGTGGTGGCGTAGATGCGGGCGGCGCGCATGGAGGCGTACAGTTCGCGGGCGGCGATATCGGGGTCGTCGCTCATGAACCCGCCGGCCCGTGTGATTGCAGGGATGGCTAGGCCCGCCAGCGCGGCGATAAGCGCGATGACGATGAGCATTTCGACCAGCGAAAAGCCGCGATTCCTATGTTCCATTCGTTGCACGTAACCAACTCCGGGACCCGCAGGTCCATCGTTGCTGCCTGCTGGCGCCCGCACCGCTACCCGTTGGCGGCGCGGTCTCCTTCCCCGAGCTTAGTTATAGAACCCGGCCCAACTCTGGTCGTTGTCCCAGTTGTTGATGTCGTCTCCACCGCCCATGAAATCCAGACCGTATTCCAAAGCCGGACCGCCATACCCGGGATATCCCAACTGATTGGGAACCAAGTTGCCACCGGAGGACCAGATGTACATGGTAAGATCCCGCGGCGCCGCGTAGCCGACGGTAAATGGCTCCGCAGCGGGATCGTCAGGATCTTCGACATTCTCGATCGTGTGCGGCGGATCCGGCCTGGGTCCGCCCGGTACGCTCAAGTCGGGATAGTAGATGCGGAATGGGACCACCCCAAGATCGATGGGGACCGTCGAACCGAGATCGCGCGCGCGGAAAGGACCTGGATAGAAGTAATACAATTGGCCCCACGGATCCGCCGCGAGTTCCATGTAAGACGAGCCAAGTTTCCGTTTGACGTCGGGATTGATGATGACGCCGGCGGGCCAGTCCAGGCTGCTTTCAGCGTTCTTACCGTTTCGCAGCAGGTTGTAGAAGACTTCCTGGTAAATGCCTACCGACACATCGAAAGACTCGTTTGGAAACGCGTCAAAGAACCCGCTCCGAAAGTCCTGCCGGTTGGCGTCGGTCAGCATCTTCGTGAGGGCGAGATCGATGCCTTTGATCTCTCCGTAGGCGCGGGTCATGCGCGCCTTGGCGATAAATCCGGGGACGTTGGGAATGATGATGCCCGCCAGGATGGCGATGATGGCGATCACCACGAGCAACTCCACCAGGGTAAAGGCTTCATTGCGTTTCATTGCTGTCTGTCTCCTATCCAGCGGCTCCCGCAGCCGCGCCGTCGATACCTTATTGTCCACTAATCACGTCGGCCAGCGAGAAGATGGGCAAGTAGAGCGCGATAACGATGAAGCCGATGATGAACCCGAGCACGATAATGATCGCCGGTTCCATGAGCCGCAGCATCGTCTCCACGGCGATCTCCACTTCGGCGTCGTAAATGTCGGCCACCTTCATGAGCATGGAATCCAGGCTGCCGGTTTCCTCGCCTACGTCGATCATGTTCACGACCATGGGCGGGAACACTTTGGATTCGTCCAGCGGCGCGGCGATGGTGTCGCCTTCCTTGATGCTGTCGTGCACTTTCTGCACCGCGTTCTCGATGACCTCGTTGCCGATGGTTTCCTTGGTGATGCGCAAGGACTGCAGGATCGGTACGCCCGAAGTGATCAGCGTGCCCAGGGTGCGCGAGAAACGGGCAACGGCCACCTTCGTAATGAGATCGCCGATGAGCGGCAGCTTGAGAAACACGCGGTCGCAGATGCGCTTGGTCAACTTGAACTTGAACAGGATTTTGAAAAAGATGATGGTCCCGTTGAAGTACAGCAGGAGTTTCCAATACTGAAACTTGAGGAAATCCCCCACATCGATGAGGAAGCGTGTCATCCAGGGCAACTGGGCGTCGAAATCCTTGAAGACCTCCGCGAACTCGGGCACCACGTACGACAGCAGGAACAAGACGATGATGGTCGCGATGAGCAACACGGCGATAGGATAAATCATGGCGCCTTTGACGCGGCGCTTCAGGGCCTGCCGGCGCTCCATGAAGATGGCAAGCCGGTTCAATACGACCTCGAGCATACCGCCGACCTCGCCCGCGCGCACCATGTTGACGAAAAGCCGGTCAAAATACTTGGGGTGCTTCGCGAGGGCCTCGGAGAACGTCGAGCCGCCTTGAATATCTCCCGACATCTCGGTGAGTACGTCTTTGAGTTTGGAAGGCTTCTGCTGCGCGATCAGCACATTGATGCTGCGCAGGAGCGGCAGCCCGGCGTCGATGAGGGTCGACAACTGGCGGGTCATGATGACCAATTGCTTGGTTTTGATGCCGCCGAAGTAGAGGTCGCCGATGCCCTTCTTCTGCCGGCGCGCCCGGCGCTCGTCGCTCTTGCGGGCTTCGCGAACGGTCGTGGGGTACAGCCCCAATCCGCGAATGTCGTTGATGGCGAGGGCCTGGCTTTCGGAATCGATGACGCCAAAGACTTCCTTGCCGTCGCGGTTCATTGCCTTATACGCAAACTTGGCCACCGTTCATTCTCCTGCGTCCGTGCCGCGGCACGTATACGTGATCTTCAACGAAACCTCCCGGAAACCGGCTCACGCCGGACCGACTGGCTATTAATCGTCGTCTTCGAATTTGTCCGTGTGCGCCAGCACCTCGTCGGCGGTGGTGATGCCTTGGACGCATTTGATGATGCCCTCTTCACGAAGGGTCTTCATGCCGAGCTTCTTGCGCGCGTACTTGCGAATCTCATGCGCCATCGCCCGCTCCTGAATCAGTTCGCAGATATGATCGTCCACGACAAGCAGCTCAAACAGCCCGACGCGGCCCATGTATCCGATGTAGTCGCAGGCCGGGCACCCTTCGGGCCGGAAAAATTTCAAATTGGGATCCTTCCGCCACGCGTCCGGCAGACCGAGGAGATCCATTTCCTTCTCGTCGGGCCGGTAGGGTTTGCGGCAGTGCCGGCACACGGTGCGCACCAGCCGCTGCGCCAGGACGGCCTCCAGCGACGAGGTTATGAGGAACGGGTCGAGATCCATGTCGAGCAGACGCGTGATCGTCTCGGGCGCGCTGTTCGTGTGGATCGTGCTGAGCACCAGGTGACCGGTCAGCGACGCCTCTACGGCGATCTGGGCGGTTTCCAGGTCGCGAATTTCACCGACCATTACGATGTCCGGGTCCTGACGAAGGATCGATCGAAGCGATGCGGCAAAGGTCAGCCCCACTTCTTCGCGCACCTGGACCTGGATAATCCGGTCGATCTGCAATTCGACCGGGTCCTCGGTGGTGATGATCTTTACGCCGACTTGGTTGAGATCGTTCAGGCACGCGTAGAGGGTGGTCGTCTTTCCGGAACCGGTCGGGCCGGTTACGAGGAAAATGCCATTGGGCTTGCTAATCACGTTGCTGATAGACTTCAGCGCCTGGGGCGTGAAACCGAGCTTGTCGAGTTCCACTTTAACCGCCGTTCGATCGAGGATACGCATCACCACATTCTCGCCGTACAAGGTGGGAAGCGTGGCAACGCGGATATCAACCTCGGAATCGCCAATCTTGAGTTCGATACGCGCGTCCTGCGGCAGGCGGCGCTCGCCGATGTCCATGTTGCACATGACCTTGACGCGCGAAATCAACGCGAGGGACAAGGCCTTCGGCGGGCTGGAGATCTCGTGCAACACGCCGTCAATGCGGATTCGAATTCGGAAATCCTCTTCGTAAACTTCGAAGTGAATATCCGACGCGCGTTTGGTGACGGCGTCGAGAAGCACGAGGTTCACAATTTTGATGACTTCCGGCTCTTGCGCCAACTGCACGAGGTTGTCCACGTCGCCGACGATTTCCTGCTGCCCCAGCTCTTCCATCGTCAGTTCGGCATCACCCACGCGTTCGATGAGCTCGTTCAAGGTCTCGTGGATGTTGTCGGATTCGAACGTGTAATTATTCTTAATAAAGGTGGCCACGTCCTGCGGATTGCTGATGGCGCCCTTCACTTCCATTCCCACGATTTGCTGAATCGTATCCCGGATACCCAGGTTGAGCGGGTCGGCCATGGCGACGACCAGTTTGCCGTCCGTCTCGCGAATCGGTACGACGTTGTAGAACTTCGCGACGTCGGCCGGCACCTTCCGGAGGACCTCGTCGGGTACCTTCAATTTGGTGATGTCGACGCGTTCCATCCCAGCCTGGACGCCGAGCGCGTCGATGATGTCCTGCTCGTCGCACAGGTTCATCTTGAACAGCACGCGGCCAAGCATTTCGCCGGTGAGCCGTTGCCGCTGAAGCGCTTCGTCCAGTTCGAGCGGGCTAATCACGCCCTGTTCGACCAGGATATCGCCAAGTTGCCGGTCTTGTATTACCGCCATGGTCTTTGCACCTTATGCTATACCTGAATGCCTTGTTTGCGTTGCTGGGGTTTCGCCGCGGGGATTTCGCCTTCCGGCGCCATGGCCCGGGCGTTCGCTTCAAATTCTTCGGGCTGCTGTGCCCGGCCGAGCGCGTCTTCGTACTTGATGATACCCTTCCGAAAGAGCGCGAGGAGATGTTCGTCCAGCAAGTTCATGCCGTACTTGTGTCCGGTCTGGATGGCGGACGTGATGCGGAAAGACTTGTTCTCACGAATGAGGTTCTGGATGGCCGGCGTCGTAATCATCACTTCAAATGCGGCGACGCGCCCAAAACCGCTCTTGCGCGGGACAAGTGACTGGGAAATGATGGCTTTGAGGTTACCCGCAAGCTGGGTCCGAATCTGTTCCTGCTGATTTGTCGGGAACGCGTCGACAAGACGGTCGATCGTACGCACGGCGCCGGTCGTGTGCAGGGTGCCGAACACCAAGTGCCCGGTTTCGGCTGCGGTCACGGCCGCGCCGATGGTGTCAAGGTCACGCATTTCCCCGACCAGAATCACGTCCGGGTCCTGACGCAACGCGCGGCGCAGGGCCTCGGAGAACGTGGGCACGTCCACCCCCACTTCACGCTGGGTAACGACACCGCGCTTATGGGTGTGGTAATACTCGATGGGGTCTTCAATGGTGATGAAATGGTGGTCGTACTCGGTGTTGAGCCAGTCGATCATCGTTGCAAGGCTGGTGCTCTTTCCGGAACCTGTTGGGCCGGTCACCAGGATCAATCCCCGAGGCTGGTTGATCACGGCCTTCAGGCTCTGGGGCAACCCGATTTCCTCGAAGGTCATGATCTTGCGCGGGATCAATCGCAGCACGAGCCCCACGTAGCCTTTCTGCTTAAAGATGGACACACGGAAACGAGCGATGTCCTCGAAGGCAAATCCAAAGTCCGAACCGCCGACTTCCTGCAACTCCTGCTGGTTGTCCACCGACGCGATACTCTTCATCAGCCGCTCGGTATCATCCGCGGTCAGCGGGTTCTCGCCAAAATACTGCAAATGGCCATGCACGCGGCCGACCGGTGGATTGTCTACAGCGAGATGCAAGTCGGATCCATCCCGGTCAATCAGCATCCGCAGCAAGCTGACCATTTCATACGCCATCGAACTTCTCTCCTTGGGTTGTCCGGCCCGAACCGAAACTCCTTATACGCTTGCCGGTTGTTTGGCGTTCCTGAGGGGCTCGTCGGCTTGCGTAACGCGAATCACCTCTTCCACCGATGTGACACCGTTAAGGACCTTTCTCCAACCATCCTCGCGCATGGTGGTCATGCCCCCGATCCGGGCCAGGCGCCGCAGGGAACCGGAGGAAGTGTTCTCCATGATGGCGTTGCGGATCTCATCGGTGGTCATCATCAATTCGTAGACGCCCAACCGCCCGGAATAGCCGGTGTGGTTGCAGTTGTCGCAACCGGCGCCGTGGAAGACCTCGACCTTGCTCCAGTCCACTTTCAATCCCAACCGTTCTTTTTCGAGATCGGACGGTTGATAGATCTCCTTGCACGTCGAACAAATGGTGCGCACCAAGCGCTGGGCCAAAATGGCGCGCACGCCGGATGCCACCAGAAATGGGCGAATTCCAATATCAATCAGTCGGATGAACGCGCTGGGCGCGTCGTTGGTGTGAAGCGTGGAGAACACAAGATGACCGGTCAGAGCCGCCTTGATGGCGATCTCCGCAGTCTCCTCGTCACGAATCTCACCGACCATCACGATGTCCGGGTCCTGACGGAATATGGCGCGAAGGGCGCGAGAGAAGTTCCAACCGATATCATGCTGAATTTGTACCTGGTTGATGCCGTTCAACTGGTATTCGACGGGGTCTTCCACGGTAATCAGCTTGGTGTCCGGCTGGTTCAACTGGTGCAACGACGCGTACAACGTCGTCGTCTTGCCGGAACCGGTAGGTCCGGTAACCAACACGACGCCCGTCGCCTGGCCGAGCAGCTCTTCCCAACGGCGCTGGTCTTCCGCGGCGAACCCCAACTGACCCAGACCGAGCAGCAAGCCGCTCTTGTCCAAGATACGCATGACCACGCTTTCGCCGTGGGTGGCCGGTAGGGCGCTGACGCGCAAGTCGACCATCTTACCGGCAAGCTGAATCTTGATACGGCCGTCTTGCGGAATTCGGCGTTCGGAGATGTCCATCCCCGACATGATCTTCAAGCGCGAAATGATGGAGGGTTGCGCACGCTTGGGCGGCGGCGGCATGAGATGGAGGATCCCGTCGATCCGGTATCGCACTTTCACATCCCGTTTGCCTGGTTCCACGTGAATATCGCTGGCCCGCAGTCGAAATGCTTCCAGAATCAAGTGATTGATATAACGGACAACCGGGCTGTCCGCGTCGTCATCGTCGTCTCCCAGCCCGCCGCCGATATCCGAATCCATGTCTACGCTGTCGACGCTGATGCTGCTCAAACTGATGTCGCTTGCGGACATGCTGCTGCCGAGGCTGCTCATGGAGGACGCCATGGAGCTGACGTTGGACATGGTGCTGAGCGTGCTCATGGTGCTTGCGCTGCTCACCGTCGAGAGCATGCTTTCGACGGTCTTTTCGGTCATACCGTAATATTTCGCGAGCGCCTCGCGGATTTCTTCCGGCGTGGTCAATTGAGGAATGATGGGGCGATCCAGCAGGCGTTCGAGGTTGTCGAGATGGGTAACGTTGGTTGGGTCGGCCGTTGCGACGAGAAGGGTGGGGCCTTCTTCACCGATGGGCACGACCTTGTAGAGGGTCGCCACCGACGGTTCGATCATGTTGCGAATGCGT
>JAHDWY010000091.1 GCA_023384315.1 Candidatus Hydrogenedentota bacterium
CCTGCTTCGACCTGGCCCGTGGCGGCCGTCCACCCACCCATGGGAGGCAACGCGCCCGGCACCGCGCCGATGAGCGTGTTCAGCCAGGACACCCGCTTCATGGGGGTATAGACCAGCACATAGAGGAACGCCGTGAGCAGCGCTAGAAACGCGGTAATCAGGTTGACCTTCCACATGAGCAGCATCACGCCGCCCAAGACCAGGTACTCCCCCATCAGCAGCGCATGATTCGCCGGGACCGCGCCGGACGGGATGGGCCGGTTTCGCGTGCGGTCCATGCGCGCGTCGATATCGCGCTCCAGGAAATGATTCAGTGCGCCGGACCCGCCGGAAACCATGGCCACGCCGATGAGCGTGTAGATGAGTCCCTGGAACGAGTCCCATCCATGAAACCCGATGCCGCCCATGAAATACCCCAAAGTGGCGGTAACCAACACCAACGACGTAATACGCGGTTTGGTGAGGTCCAGATAGGCCCCATAAGGGACAGCACGAAGTCGAACAGCTACTGCGGACACGGGGGTAACATACCTCGTCTCGTTGAACGTACAGCCAATCACGGTAGAATCCGGCTCACCAGGACAGACCGGAAGCAAAAAGTATAGCGAAAACCCGACTCGAAATTCGACAAAGTCTCGGTTAGGCAGGAGAACACCGCCGAGTCGCGAACTATTTCACGACTAACCGCTAAGCGATTGCCTTGTCTATTCGCCCGGAGCTATCCCGCATGAACCATCAAGTTGGCCACGAGTTTGGCGAACTCGCCGGGGTTGGGCGGCTGGTTGCCTTCGGCGAGGGCCGCCTGGCCGTAAGTTAATACAAGAAAATGAATTACGCACAGACACTTATAATTCCCCATCTTCATCGTGTGCCATAGAATCCATTATCTCGTTCGACAGGTCGAAGTCGACGATGGTTTCATAGCCTGCGCGCAGTTCCGCTTGATAACTCAGGTGTCTTCGTTGCGCCCTCAAGAATAACGTGACATCCACTATCCCCTCGGGCAGACCTTCGATTGCATATTCGCCGGATTCTGGTACTTCCACGGTTAGTCCATCACCATCGGGAAAACTGGCATACACGGAACAATTTTCCGGAGTGGAACCATTGACCAGTACCGTGCCGCTGACAACGGCTTCCGGCGCCAAGTTTATCTGCACCTCGGATCGCTCGGACGGAGGGAAAAAAACGCGCGACGGCGCCCATCCCGCTGCGACAACCGTAAGCTCCACCGTCGTGTCTGTAGGCAGGACAGAGGACTCGATCTCGAAGACACCATCCTGGGTACTCACGGCCGCCGCGCCGCTGGATGGAAATGGCATCCGGTGTGCTCCAACGTACACCTTTGCTCCGGATACGGGTCGTCCGTCGTTTCCCAGGATTTTTCCTCGCAGTGGCGGTCCAGAAGGGTCAAGGGACACAATCACCCCTTCTTTAGATTCACCGTCATGAACCGCGCCCAGTTTGACGACGGTCTGTGCGAATCCTGAAGCGCGAACGCCAAGTTGAATAAATCCCGGAGCCACAGTCATAACGAATGCCCCGTTCGGGTCCGATATCAACTGTGCTTCCGTTTCAAACGCTTGCCCTATATCTGCAACTCCACGTACAGCACACATACGAAATGCAGTAACCGGACTTCCCGTGCCGGAATCTATCACACGGCCTGAGACCGTTGCGGGGCGTGGCAGAATGAAATCGACGCCTTCCGAACCTGCCGGAACGGTCCGGCTTTGGGAGCGGGCAAAGATCGCCGCACCCACCCCGCGTCGACTGGGGCTCGCTTCCACGGTGTAGTCTCCTGCGGGAAGCCCCCATAATTCATAGGAACCGTCTATTTCAGAACTATCTGAAACGGGAGTTCGCCGTCCGTCGACCTCGGTACGAATCGTCGCGCCCCGGACCGGGCCGCCGTCCTCGTATAACACATGCCCCCGAATGCTCAGTAAAGAATCGTCCAACACGATTCGCAGCCCCGCCAGGTGCTCGCCAGAACCCAGGGTTATCTGCATTGCACTGGCGGTAGACCCCCAGTCACCCTGCAAAGTCCCTTTCCCGCCCACCTTCAGGTCATGCACGCCCTCGCAGAGCCCGGCAATAGTGAATGCGCCCTCCATATCCGTAAAGGTAAGAGCTTCACCGAGTAACCACGGCACGTCACCTAATGGCTCCAGCATTACCCCTACCCGCGCGGGCCGATTGAACGAGTCGACGACCCTACCGGAAACCGCACAGTTCCGCGCGACATCAAGTGTCACGGTGACGTCCTCTTCACCGGGAGAATACGGACCATGGGGTGTGCTCGCGCGGTCCGTCGTCCAAGCCACAAGGGTGACGCTTTCGCCGGTCCCGCATCCGTACAGGTCGAAATGCCCCTCAGAATCGCAGGCCGTTTCAAAGGTTCTTGCCGTCACCTTGGCGAAGGGCGCCGGTTCCCCGGTAGGAAGGACTACGGTACCCGAGAGCGCAAGACCAAGTTCGGGCAAGGTGAAGTCCACGCCCTCGACGGCCTGGCCTGGATTCACCCTTATCAAGCGACTTGGCCCCAGTATCGTCCACCCCAGCATGGCGTACGGATGGGGCGGGTTCATGGATATTGCATACAAGGCCGGCGCCAATCCACGCACTTCGTAGCTTCCATCCGGTGCCGCGCTCACGGCTAATCGCCCGGGGACTGTATGCGTGGGCTCGACAGGCCCCGCCCCGATGGTTGCCCCTGCAACGCCCTCACCCGTGCCCGATACGAAAACGCGACCACGCACCACGCCACCTTCGTCAAGTCGCAGTTCCACATCGGTCACATCTTGCGAGTCAAACACCTGAAACGTGCTGTCCGTATTGACAACTATGAGGCGCAGATCGCCGGACGCCAGCATATAGGTTCCTTCCGGCAATGCCTCGAAAGCGAACTTCCCCGCATCGTCAGCGAGTGTCTCTTCCTGCTGCGTCCCACTGACCTCTTTCGCCACGACTTTGACACCGGGAACGGGTGCGCCATCCGAGGCATGAACACAGCGACCCGAAAGCGAACCGCCTCGCAATATTGTAATTGTCACCCCGGCCGTACCAACGTCGATCGGTTCAGTCATCCGAGTCGCAAATCCCGAGGCAGAAACGCGCAAGCGCCACGCATAAGGTAGCAAGGAAGTAAGGGTGAATTGACCGTCGGTGCCAGTATCGCAAGCAAAACTCCGTTCCACGGCTGGAGGAACCGGCCAATCATTATGGACCGCAGGAGCCACATAGGCGCCGGAAATCGAGCTGCCGCTCGCGTCAACGACCGTGCCGCTTATCGAACCACCTTCGCGGAGAACCAGCATCACGACGCCAGACGCGACACCGGACTTCACCAGGACACTTTCCCAGGCGATTGCCGCATCCTTCTGCGCCACAACTACGTAAGCGCCATCCGATACCGTTCGAAAGACAAACCGGCCCGTTTCATCGCTGTGTTCGATCGGCGGCGCATCGCCGGTTTCCGGCCAGACTCCCGCCAAAATTCCATGCACGGAAGGATACAGTTGGACTTGGGAGTCGGGCACCGGCTCGCCGTACGGGTCCAGCACCCAACCGGGAACGACGCCACCAGCCCGGCTCACTGCGCTGGCCGTGGAGGGCGCAGTTGCGCGCGTGGGCACAGCGGCTTTTCTGGGGATGGGCCGCGATTGCTCGCGAACTGGCACTCTCGGCTTGGATACTTCGTCGCGGTTATTCTTTACCGGCCAGTGGCCGCTCTGGAAAAGAGCCAACACGATTGCGAGGATGCACAAGACAAGGCACCACGCCACCACCCACCATCTACTCCGCATTTCATCAATCTCCTGGACGGCGAGCAAACTCTGGACACAAGCGGTACGTCCGACTCAGAAATGAATCGCACCAGAAGCATTGGGCATTGGTGCTTGCGCGGTGCTATTTCACAAACGCGTATGCCTCGACGCGCACCTCTGCTTCGGCCCCGGGTACTTCAGATAAGATCCTGAATACACCCCGCTGTGCCCCAGTGCGCCCGGGCTCCGCTCTCGCCAAGACACGCAACCGGGCAGCGTCTGACAGCCGTTCCAACTCCGACGCGAAGATCGTCGCCTCCGGATCGATCACCCTCATACCGGACAAGTCATACCCATACGGTGATGTGACTTCTATAATGTCACTACGTCGATCACCTTCCGGCAGAACACCCAGGAAGATGCGTGACTTGGAGACATCAAATGGGTACTGGACATAGGCGCTCAGCGCAATTTGCTTTACCGGCACTTCGGAATCATTGGTCGTTACCCACAGATTTTCCGCGACCAAACCATACGCGGTGGATTCCCGCAGTTGAATCGTGAATTCTTGCGCGCCCGCGCTGCCCCCAATTTCTCCGTAATCCACCTGGAATGCAGTCAAATGACTTACCTTCAGAATCTCAAGGACAGGTTGGCCCGGAAATCCCTCCATCGTGAAACGATGGACACGACCTTCGCCTCTTGGAACCGTGCCGAAATCGATGCGTGACGGATGCTCCTCCTTAACAACCCCAGTGATACGAAACAAACGCGGCTCCCTCTCATTGACCCATCGAACGCGAATCAATTCGTTAACGCGGCCGCTTCGTCCGCTGAGGTGAAGCCGAACCGGAAACGGCAAGACACCTTTCGGCTCGATGACTTCCCCTCGAATGTCTTGCGTTGCCGTGCAGCCGCAACTCGTTCCTACTTCTGCTACCTCGACGCTTAGGTCGGTGGGATTTCGAAGGAGGAATGAATGGTGTATTACCGCGTTGGCGCGTGCAATTCCAAAGTCATACAACTCTTCTTGCGCGGACTGCGAATACGTATTGCCAGATCTCCCCATCGTAATAAGTAGGGTGCAAAGAGCGGCGCCCCCTATCGCTACCAAGCCGAATAGCTCGTACGCACGATTCCTGGACATTCGTGGTCGCAAAAACATGATTTGTCCCGTTTTGGAAAGGGGCGAGCTACGCCCTAGTTGGAACACGAGCCCAATCCGACCCAAGCCAGTTGCTCTACAAGACCGTAGTCAACCGCATTCATACACATATAAGTGTTCTCATCGGGAGAATCACAGTATTGACAGTCGGGGTGTGATTCCGGCGTTTCACACTCAATGTCGGGATTTTTCTTGCATTTATACTTTCTGGCGCAAATGTACCAGTTCTCGGGGACCTCAGGATCTGCAAGTTCGTAACCTGAGTACCCTGGGTAAGGTCTTTCGAAGGGAAGAGGAACGTTCTGTACGTCTTGGTACGCATGAATATACGTACAAGCATACCCCAGATCACAGTTCATGTTGCATGGTGGGATTGGTACCGGGCAAGGCGCCAGATTAATTTCATAGCAGGGAACCGCGGAAGCCGACTTAGCATCGAAGATCCCCTCCAACGCGGCGGCGAAGGTGAAGATGGCTAGCCACAAGAGAAGCGGTTTGATCCAATATTTGTTCAGGCATCCCATTATCCTACCCTCCATAAGTGTTACTTGATCTGTGCCTTTCCCCATATGCACTCACGTAGTGTATCAAACCTATTCCGTATCTTTGATCCCGCCAGCGAATTCCGAGGGCACCAATTCGTTTCCGATCACCTCCAGAACATCGATCTGGCCAACTATATCCGTGCGGAAAAAAGGTACCGCTGTCCGGCGGGGCAAACTCCTCCATGTAAATAGTTCGTCGTCCAGATGCGGGTTTAATTGTACATCCTCTACGGTGTTGAGTGAATGGCCCTCCAGGATAGCAGCGCCGTCATCGTATCGGTAGTCGGATTGCTCCCACTTCAATGGAAACCACCGGCCCGGATCGACTTCGCGCGGGACAACCGTGTACTCGAAAGATATTCTTCCCTCCTCGTCGTAAACTTCGCCGTGCGTAACAAAATATCCTGCCAAGGGGGCCAACAGGATTGTGCAGATCTGATGGGTTTTGTGAAAGACTTTGATCTCGAAAAGCTCACGCTCGTCCTGCCTGTTTTCGATTTCGACCGTTACGTCGGCACCATTCAGCGCGGCATCATGAATCTGGGCAAGACTGTTGATACCATTCCCAAAGGCATACAACCTGAAATCCCTTGGGTTGAACGAGTGTAAGGCTTCCCGAACGCGCTTGGATTTCAAATCAATAGCGGAGTGTTCATACATATACGCGGCGGCGCTGCGCTCATACCATTGAGCGAGGTACTGAGCGTTCAGTACTAGAATCCCATGTTCCTTGGTAATCTTCGGAGGATCCGAAACGCGTTCTTCAAAGGTCCGATCCCGCTCGATTCTTCGCCACTCTCCCTTCTCAAACTGCGTATGTTGAGTATTCCACTCTCGCGTGCCATCGGGTTCGTAGTACGTCCATATCTCGCGCATCTCGAAGGAAAGTGATCTCAAGGTGTCTTGGGCATTCTGCTGTTCTTTCACGAAGTTTCCCAGAAGTGCGGTCGCGTCTTCGCCAACAAATGTCTGGTCGCTCCATGCTGGCAGGCCACCTAAAGCGCAAAGGAGTATTGACAATCGAGAAAACCTTAAGAAGGGAATCATGAGCCACACCAACTCGATCCGGCCCCCACCATGGCTTCGTGATTGCTTGACCTCATTGTACGCTGAACAGCATTATCTGTCAATAGACTAAAGGGGACAGTAATGCTCCATAACAGTCATTCATTATGTCACTTTACCTGCACCATCAGGTCCGCCACCAGCTTCGCGAACTGGCCGGGGTTCGGCGGCTGATTGCCTTCGGCCAAGGCTGCCTGACCGTAAAGCAATTGGGCATAATCACTTAGGCGTGTATCCGTTGGATCGGCGGTGTAGATAGTCTTTAACTTCTTCAGAATCGGGTGGTTCGGGTTTAACTCCAAGATGCGCTTGGTCTTAGGAACGTCCTGGTTCGCCGCGCGCATGAGCTGTTCCAACTGGGGGCTCATGTCGAACTGGTCGCCGACGAGGCAGGCCGCCGAACTGGTCAGACGCTTGGACAGACGGACCTCTTTGACGTGCTCGTCGAGCTTTTGCTTGAGGCATTCCAGCAGAGACTTGTGTTCTTCCTGCTTGGTCTTGAGTTCTTCCTCGGCCTTCTTCCGCTCTTCCTCGCTCCCGAGTTCGACAGTCCCTTTGCCGACGGACTGGAAGCGTTTTCCGTCGAACTCGAACATGGACTGAGTCCACAGCTCGTCGACGTTATCCGTGAGGATGAGCACCTCGTAGCCTTTGTCGCGGAATGCTTCGAGGTGCGGCGAGCTTTCGATGGCCGCGCGCGATTCGCCGGTCATGAAGTAAATGCATTCCTGGTCTTCCTTCATGCGGTCCTTGTAGGCGCGCAGGGTGGTCAACTCGGCAGAATCGTTCGTGGACGCGAACAACACAAGATCAAGGAGCGACTCGCGGTTTTCGTTGTCCTGGTAAAGCCCTTCCTTGAGCACCTGCCCGAACTCGTTCCAGAACGCGAGGTACTTGTCATTATCGGATTCGCGGAGCTTCTTGAAGGAGTCCAGGAGTTTGTTGACGACCCCTTTGCGGATGCGCTGGATCTGGCGGTTCTGCTGGAGGATCTCGCGCGAAATATTCAACGAGAGATCTTCGGAATCGACGACGCCTTTCACGAAGCGCAGATACTCCGGCAACAACTCCTTGCAGTCGTCCATGATGAAGACGCGCTTCACGTAGAGCTGAATGCCCCGGCGGCCGTCGCGCATGTAGAGATCGAAGGGCGCGCGGGACGGGATGAAGAGGAGCATCTGGTATTCGAGCGTACCCTCAATCTTGGCGCGGATGGTTTCCAGCGGCGGCGTCCAGTCGTGGGAGACGTGTTTGTAAAACTCGTTGTATTCCTCTTCCGTAACTTCGTCCTTGTCGCGAAGCCAGATGGCCTTCATGGAGTTGAGGGTTTCCGTCTCGATGACGGTCTCTTCCTTGGCGCCCTCGACGGGCTTGCCCTCTTCGTCGCGGGGGACGTGGGTGCGGGCGATCTCCATCTTGATGGGATAGGCCACGAAATCGCTGTATTTCTTGACGATTTCGCGAATCTTCCATTCCTCGGTGTAGTCGTGGAGGCCGTCTTCGGAGTCCACGGACTTGAGATGAAGCGTAACCGCAGTCCCGGCTTCGGGCACGTCGACTTCTTCGAGCGTATACGTGCCTTCGCCCGTCGATTCCCAGCGGACGCCCGCGGTTTCCCCGGCGTGGCGCGTGACCAGGGTGACCTTGTCGGCCACCATGAAGGACGAGTAGAACCCGACGCCGAACTGTCCGATCAGCTCCGGCGATTCGGCCTCCTTCGCCTGCTTCAGGACGGACATGAATTCGCGCGTGCCGGACTTCGCGATGGTGCCAATCAGGTCGATCACGTCCTGCCGCGTCATGCCGATCCCCGTGTCGCGCACGGTCAAGGTCCGCGCTTCGGGATCGGGCTCGATTTCGATGTAGAGTTCCGTTCCCTCGGGCATGAGGTGCGGCTCGGTCAAGGACTGAAACCGGCGACGGTCCAACGCGTCGGATGCGTTGGAGATGAGTTCCCGCAGGAAGATGTCCTTGTTCGAATAGATCGAGTGGACCATGAGATCCAGGAGTTGCCGGGCTTCCGCCTGAAACTCAAAGGTCTCTACTGTCGCGCTCATGATTCGTATCCTCCGTTTCCTTAGACAGTTGGTATCGCGCACGCCCGAGAGCGATTTGCTGGTTGGATGGCGAGCGGCCGAATCGTCTGCCGTGCCCGATAGACAGGCCCAGACCGAGTTTCATCGACAGCCCGAAGGGCGCTATTTTAATCAATATCCGCTCGTAAGGGAAGATACCGAGGCGCCGGCCAGGTCCGTCAACCTTTGGCGCCGGTAAGGCGTTGGCGCAACAGGGATCGCCGTGTGCCGCGAGCGCGTGGTATAGTGGTGCGATGCGCCCAAACGACAGGTCCAACATGCGAAACTTGATGGTATATCTTTTCGTCGCAGCCGCGATGGCGTTGATACTGCCCGGTTGCGGACAATCCGTGCAGCCCGCGGGCGAAGTCGCGCTTGCCGCGACCAAGGAAGCGCCGCAGCCCGCACCAGACGTTGCGACGCCGGAGGCCGCCGACCCCATCGAGTCACTGAACGACAAACTCGAGTCTCTCGGGGCGAAGGTCGTGGCGGACCAGGCGGACGACACGGAGGAATCCGGCCAGGACTACGAGTCTCTGGCGGCCGAGGTTTCTGAACTGCGCGCGGAGGTAAAGCGATTGCAGGAAACCATCGACCTCACCATCTCCTACGTCGTGGGCGATCTGCAGGAAGAAAACCGCCGCCTTCGGGAAGAAATCGCCCGCGTGTATAGCGCAACGCCCGGCGCCGCCGACGGAAACAACGACATCGTGTATCTCCGTCCGGATTCCATGACTGCACCGGACCCTGCTGCCGACGATGCGGCCCCGCAGCCCCCCGTCGATTACGGCGACAAGGGTTATGCCATCGTCAAGGAATGGGGGCGTTCCCCGGAGGAAGTGTCTGCCCTCGGGAAAGGGATTCCCTCGCTCAAGGGGATGATCGGCGTGGTACCAGCCAACCTGAGCGACGAGGAACTTTCCGAGATCGGCCGGGCCATTCACGCCGAGTTCGATGCCTACGACAACATGGTCATCGAAGTCTTCGACAACGAGACCGCCGCCAAGGCATACGCGGAGACCAACGTCCGCTCGGCGCAGCACAACGTGCTGAGCATTCAGAAGGACGGCGCGTCCGGCCGCGATCACATTCTGCTAAACCGCAACGGCGTATCCATCGCCGTGCCACGTTAGTGTCCTGCGCCTGAGAAATGTTGCGTATCCATGGCGAACCCGTTGGGAAACATCCCCCTAAATCCCCCTTCGAAGGGGGACTTTTTACGCACTCAGTTCGCATGATTGTGGGGGAAAGTTCAGAACCCTAATCTTCTTCTAGCGTGTAGATTTCCGGGAGGTTCCGAAAGCGTTCGTCGTGATCGAGGCCGTATCCGACGACGAACCGGTCTTCGATGGTGATGCCGATGTACTGGGCGTCTACGGGCACCACGCGCCGCGACGGCTTGTCCAGCAGCACACACAACTCCAGTGACGCGGGGTCGTGTTCGCTCAGGGTTTTCATGATCGCCGAAGTTGTGCGGCCGGTGTCGAGGATATCTTCGATGACGAGTACCGACTTACCCCGTAACGGTTGCTCCGGCAGCACGGGGAGCAGCACGTCGCCGAGGAAGTCGATTCCGTCGTAACTTTTCGCGCGGATGTATTCGACCGCGAGCGGCAGGGGAATCTGGCGCATCAGATCCGAGGCGAACACCGTGCCGCCTTTCAGTACGACCACCAGGACGAGGTTGTCGCGGTTCCGGTAGCGTTCGGAGATCTCCCCGGCAAGGCGTGTCACGGCATCTTGAATTTGATTCTCCGAAAGGAACGGTTCGCTACTCCGGTGCATTCAAGACCTCCACCTCCGTCAATTG
>JAHDWY010000092.1:0-2838 GCA_023384315.1 Candidatus Hydrogenedentota bacterium
CGCGGTAACCACGCCGCGCCAGGGGCGTTCCCGAACGGAAGCGAACCCGTATTTGAACCCCGGATCGACAAGTTGGAGAAATGCGGAATCGGGAATCCCGTCCGCGCTCGGCTGCGAGGTGTCGACGAGACTCGACATATCGACTCCCCGCATCCATTCCGGAATGGGAAGTCCGCACAGCCCCAGCGAGGTCGGCGCGATGTCCACATGATTGATGGGGGTGTGCACCGGCGATGGCGTTGCGCGCGGCATGCATGGCTTGCCGCCTTTCGACACGATGAACGGCACACGAATCGACTCTTCCCACGGCACACACTTGAGGATCCGCGCCTGCGACCCATGCATGTCGCCGTGATCGGAGAAGAACACGATGTACGTATTGTCCAGTTGCCCGGTCTGATCCAGGGTTTCCACAATCCGGCCGACGTTCCAATCCAGATTCTCGATCATGGCGTAGTACCCCGCCAAATCGCGGCGCGCGTCGTCCATGATTTGCTTGACGGGCGGTACGTTGGGGCGCAGTTTCACGTTCTCCGGCCGATGGCGCGCCGTCCATTCCTCAGGCGCGACGTAGGGCGAATGAGGCGGCTGTACCGACATGATGGCGAAGAACGGCCGCGCGTTGCCCGCCGCCCGCTCGCGGCTGCGATCTTTCAGATACTCGATGACATGATCGGTTATGGCGTCGGTTTCGTATTTGGGAAGTTGGAACAGTTCGATGGGATCGCCGGATGTATTGTGGCCATGCAGCCAGCAGTCGTACTGGGCGTTGTTGTTTTCGTACCCCATCCACATCTCAAACTCGCCGCGACGTTCGGGCCGCACGAATTGTTTTCCGGACCGCTCGTCCTTGGCGCGGTTGTCGCGGCCATCCACGTGCCATTTGCCGAAGTAAGCCGTGCGATAGCCCGCTTCGTTAAACGGCGCGGCAACCGTAGGCATCCCCTCCGGCATGGCGTGATCGTGGCCGGGCGTGCATTCATGGGGATAGCGGCTCGTGAGCAGCGACCCGCGAAACGGCGTGCACAGCGGGCATCCCGCCACGGCCGTAACGCCGACACCGCCTGCGAGCCTGTCGATGTGCGGCGTGGATAGATTGGGATCGCCCATGCAACTCAGGGCCTGCGCGCGATGCTGGTCGCCCAGCAGCCAAAGAATGTTTGGACGGGAGCGCTCTTCCGCGCGGAATTCAGCGTCACTCGCCATCGCCGCGGCCGTCAGTCCCGCCGCGCTGCGCGCGAGAAACTGCCTGCGTTCCAGTTCGTTTGATGGCATACGCTACGGCCCTCCGGTTGCTACACCGACCGTAACGAAACCGCGTCGGTCGAGACAAGCTGGTCAGACTTCCAGTAAAACGGCCACCGACACCGGTCCGATCGTGACGCGGCCATCGGTCGGCGACGCATCCGGGTTTTCCGGGGTGGCGAGCATCATCGTCCTCGTGGCAGGAATGGACCGCACGGTAACGCGGACAGGTCTGTCATAGCCCGTATTAACAACTACGACCGCGCGCTTTCCAGTCGCACGGCTGATGAATACGGAGTGCCGCACAGTATCGGGTCCGTCCATGATCTCGACCTGCGCGCCCAGCGTGTCGCAGAATTCCGCGTCCCAGAGATACTCACTATACCGTGCGCGAAGAGCGTCGACCCGCTTTCCGTATTCCAGCGTCATCGGAAATTCCGATAAGCGGCCCTTGAAGCCGCGCGGCTCGTAGCTGAGGATGTACCGGTACAACAGGGCCTGATTGATAACGGTCCGGTTGTTGTACCCGAGCACGGCGACCATCATTTCCGAGTCGGTCGCGATATAGCGGTGCACGGGCATATGGTTCTTCCCGATGCGGAAATACGAAAGTTGGTAGTGGCGCAATTGCAGATCGTAGCAGTCTTCTCCCGCCAGCAGGAACGGTTCATCGCGCGGTCCGCTTGCTTCGTGAAAAGCTTCCGCAAGCGGGGCGTCGCCCGCAAACACGTGCGCGGGGATCGGATGGCCGTGGCTGTCGTCGAAGCAATAGTTCGCGCCGCCGTGGTGCTGGCACTCGTCGTACAAGGTGCCGGACGGACTCAAAGCGACCACCTTGTTGAATTCCGCCACCGCCACCTCGCGCCACGCCGCGCTCTGCATGCACATGGGAATGAACCGGCGCGTGTTGATATTCGCGAGCTGCGTTTCGGTCATGTACATGTAGCCGGGGTAGTAGTACGTGTCGCCGTAGAGATCTTTCATGGCGAGCCGGTGCAGATCGTTCCGGTAGCGCTCGGTACTGCGGTCGGACCATGTGAATTTACTGAAAAGAACCGCGTGAACGCCGCGTGACTCCATGTACGCGATGGCATCCCGCAGTTCCTCCCACGTGCCGAGTCCAGGTTCCGTGTCGTGCGATGGATTATTGCGGTCCTGCCCGCCCGACGCCCATCCCGTGATCTGTACCGCGTCCACGCCGTGCGCGGCGCAGTCGTCGGCAATGGTACGCAGCTCGCGGTACAGCACCGCGTACTCTTCCTCCGGCGAATTCACGTGAATCTGCTGCCACGAATGGACCTGCTTCAACCACGCCGGCTTGCGCGGCGGCGTGTACCACGTCTTCTTCCACTCCTTATAGATATCCGCGCCGGTGTGCCAGGTGCCTTGATACGGAGCAAGAACGACCGGTTGCAGGGTAGATGTGCCGTTGCCCGCGAACGGGAAATGGATCACCGCGCATTCGAGATGGACCGGCGCGCCGCCGATGGTGTCTTCCTTCGGCACCGTGCCCGCCTCGAAGGCCTCGGCAAACTCGAAGCCGGGGAACTGTTCAAACCGGAATTGGACAAGATGCTCACACGTCGTGTCGTG
>JAHDWY010000092.1:2848-10426 GCA_023384315.1 Candidatus Hydrogenedentota bacterium
GGCGTATAACCCTTCACGGCCATTATGTGCAAGCACGAACGGCGTGCTCGGCGTCGACGACAACTGCATGGGATGTTCCACCCCAAAACATCCACGGTGACTCTCAAAGCGCGGATACAGCGATTCATTGACCCAGTCGCCATAGGTCGAATGCAGGTGGTAGAACTCGGTCGTGTTGGAGGGACGCGAAAGGTCGCCCAGCCAGGGCCAGATGCAGGCTTCCACGACGTGCCCGCTTCGGTTCTCGATAGTGGCGGTAAACTCGATCCGGTTGTCGCGCAGCGTGACCGTGCCTGTGAACGCAATGTCGAGCGCCTCATCGCGCTCGCTGCGAAGGTTCGACCAGGTGAGCCGAAGCGTATCTCCATCGAAGGATGCGTCAGCCAGCGATTGATTCCGTCCAACGACCCGATTGTTCCGTTTGCCGGGCGCAGGCACCAGCAGCCCAAACGCGTGCGACAACTCCTCCCGGCGTTGAACCTGCCACCCGGTGTCCTTGAAGACCAGGCGAGTCAGCGCGCCACTGCTTCCCGCAAACGCGACAAGGATTCGGTTGTTCTCGAGGGTATAGGTTTCCATCAGTGTCGGATTGTAGCGAGTCTTGGTACCACGGCGGAAGAAGAATTCATCGGTCCGATCGGTCCGATCGGTCCGATCGGTCGGATCAGTCTGATCGGTCCTATACGTCCTATTCCCTCACGCGATGATCTCTCTCACCACCCGCGCCGGCTCCACCCCGGTCAGCCGCGCATCGAGCCCCTGGAAGTTGTACGTGAAGCGCTCGTGGTCGAAGCCGAGCTGGTGCAGCAGCGTCGCGTGCAAGTCGTGCACGTGGACCTTCCCGCTACCGACGTTGAACCCCAGGTCGTCGCTTTCGCCCCAGGTGATCCCCGGCTTAAACCCTCCCCCGGCGAGCCACGTGGTGAAGGCATTGGGATGATGGTCGCGGCCGTCGTCGCCGTCGCCCTGGACCATGGGCGTGCGGCCGAACTCGCCTCCCCAGATCACGATGGTGTCGTCGAGCATTCCGCGCGCTTTCAGGTCTTTCACCAGGGCGGCGCAGGCCTGATCGGTGTCTTGGCAGTTCTTCTTGAGGTCGTTGCGTAAGTTGCCGTGCTGGTCCCAGGCTTCGTGGAACAACTGCACAAAACGCACGCCGCGCTCGACCATCCGCCGCGCCAGGATGCAATTGTTGGCGAAGGATGGTTCGCCCGGCTTCGCGCCGTACATCTCCAACACGTCCGCCGGCTCGTTCGCGATGTCCATGAGTTCCGGCGCGCTGCTCTGCATGCGGAACGCCAACTCGAAGGAATTGATCCGCGTCGCGATTTCCGGATCGCCCATGACGTCCAGCCGCCGCTTGTTGAGACTGCCGATGGCATCCAGCGTGTCGCGTTGCACCGTGTCGTCGATACCGTCCGGGTTGGACAAGTACAGCACGGGATCGCCGCTCGTGCGAAACAGGCAGCCTTCATGCACCGTCGGCAAAAAACCGCTGCTCCACACCGCCGAACCCGCGCTCGGACCTTTGGAGCCGGAACTGAACACAACAAACGACGGCAAGTCGCGATTCTCCGTGCCGAGACCATAACTCGCCCACGCGCCGAAACTGGGACGTCCGAATTGTTGCGAACCGGTGCTCATGAGCAGTTGTCCCGGTGCATGGTTAAACGCGTCGGTCGTCATGCTCTTGACGATCGTCACGTCGTCCACGATGCTCGCGAAGTGGGGGAGGAGTTCCGAAACCCATGCGCCGCTCTGGCCGTGTTGGGAGAAATTGAACCGCGTGCCGAGCAACCGCGAATTGGGATCGATAAACGCGGCCCGGTAGTTCTCCAGCAATTCCGGCGGCGGCAAGGTGCCGTCGTGCTTGACTAACTGCGGCTTGTAGTCCAGCAATTCCAATTGGCTCGGCGCGCCCGCCATGAACAGGTAGATCACGTGCTTCGCCTTCGGCGCGAAGTGCGGAGCCTGAACCGCAAGCGGATCGGCAGCCTGCGCAACCGCGGACCCGCCGAGAAGCTGATGCAACGCCAGCGTACCCAGTCCGACCCCGCACTGTTGCAGAAACCAGCGCCGCGCAATCGCGGGTCCGTTGGGAATCACTTTGGATTGTTCGTTAGACGTCATGGCTTGTTGATGCCTTTGCGTTCTGTAGCGCAGGCGTCCTTGCCTGCAACCGATGCAGGCGGGACGCCTGCCCTACATGTCGCTGTTTTTCGTAAACTATTCCCTGACCACCGCGTCCGTCACGTGACTTTTCAAGAGCCTTTCACACTCAACCCAATCACTTTCCCGAAAAAGCACCGCCGTCTTTTCCCAGTCTTTACCCGTTATCTCCAAGACCATTCGCCGACTTCCAACGACTTTGCCCTTAATCGATTCTATTCCACTGGACGCCCGTGAGGCTGCACTAATCTCGATTTCGATGCTCCTTTTGTCAAGCACCCAATGGTCAATGTCCAGAACACTTACGTCGTCGTGCAGAAATACTTCCCCGACACGACCCGATCCGGTTTTCGAGAGGTCAAATCGGTAGTAGTAGAGATCGTCGGTGCTCAGACCGACCCAACTATCTGCCACTTCCGGAACAGTTGGCAGGTTTGTTTTGCCATCGCCCAGCACAACACAGCCTGTTGTATGGGTAAGGATCGCTAGGCACGTTAAGATACTTCGCATTTTGTTTAGCCTTCCATATACTCGCCGATATGGGTCAGTTCTTCGATTCTAAACTGAATCATTGCCGTACGATAGTTTCGTCGAGATTCAAAATAACCCGCGCGGTCAAGGTCCACGCGGCCAATTCCGCCGGATTGTCGTTTGCGCCGCCGTCCCATCCCGCGGACTTCAGTATCGAATCCGCGGACAACTCGCCTGCCGCGAGGCGCGACTGCTGCTTTTCTAGGAACCGCTCCAAGGTCGCTACTTCGCCATCCTCCGGCGTGCGGCTCGTGCAGCGGCGGAAGGCATATTCGATGCGCGAACGCGTTGCGTCGCCGCCGTGTGTCAACGTTTCCTCGGCAAGCCCGCGCGCGCATTCAAAGAACAACGGTTCGTTCAACGTGGTCAAGGCCTGTAGCGGACTATTGCTCCGGTCGCGCCGCGTGCAGGCCGCATCACCCGCCGGCGTATCGAAGACCTGCAACGCAGGATACGGCACGCTGCGGTAGCGGAAGGTGTACAGCGCGCGCCGGTACCGCTCCGGACCCTCCACCGCGTTCCACACCTTCGGCCCGTAACTCGCGGGCGGTTTGAACAGGAATTCCGGCGCGGGTGAGAAAATGCTCGGTCCGCCCATTTTGTCGTTGAGCAGTCCGCTCGACGCGAGGGCGATGTCGCGCACCGTCTCGCCGGAGACGCGGAACCGCGCGCCCCGCGCCAGAAGGCGGTTGTACGGGTCGCGCTGCAACTGTTCCGGCGTCGTGTTGGACGCTTGCCGGTACGCGGCGGAAGTAAGAATGAGCCGGTGCAACGCCTTCACGTCCCACCCGGATTCCATGAACTCCACGGCGAGCCAGTCCAGCAACTCGGGATGGCTCGGCGCATCGCCCTGCGTGCCGAGATCGGACGAGGTCTCGACGATACCCGTGCCAAAGTAATGCTGCCAGACACGGTTCACGAAGGATCGGGCCGTCGTCGGAGACTTAGGCGACACCAGCCACCGCGCAAAGTCCAGCCGGTCGGGCGCGCCTTCCACGTCCAGCGCATGCATGAATTGCGGCACGCTTGGCTCGACCGCTTCCGCAGGACTCAGGAAATCGCCGCGTTCCAGGCGATGCGTAACGCGCGGCGTCTGCCGTTCGTGCAGGACCAACTGCGTGGTGCCCGACGGGAGCGAGCGCCACAGCGCCGCGATGCGTGCGTTCGCGTCGGAAAGCTCCGGCACAGTCGACCGCCACGCGCTGAAAAGCGCGCGGTGGTCCGCATCGGACCGCGCCGACACTTCCGTCGCCAACGCCGCTTGCGTCGCAACGGGCAACGCCGTGTCCGGCAGTTCCGTCGCGTCCGTCACCGACAGCCGGAACCGGCCGAGGTTGTTGTTCTGATTGTCGTCGCTGTTCCAGCCGCCGTGCTGCTGGCTGAGCCGGAAGGCCAGCGCCATTCCGGGTTCGACCGTCAGCGGTTCCTTTAACCTGAAGATGGCGTAGTGCGCCCGGTTCCTGTGTTCGGGATCGATGTCGGTCGTCCAGGCCGTTTCGACCTTGCCGTCGATAGCGAGTTCGATGGGACCCGTGTAGCGTTTCGCCCCGCCGTTGTCCGGGAACTCCGGCCCCAACACTTCCTGCGGCGGATTCACATCCGCGATGGCCGACTCAACCGGCACTGCGGTCCATTTGTCGTAGTCGGCGATGGGCGTGTCCGCCGGGGCGATGCGAAGTTCAAACTCTGACAACGCGCTGGCGCCGTAGACCGATCGCCCAGGCCCGCCGCGCGGCAAATTCGGATCCGGCAACAACTCCAGCTTCACCGCCGTGATCGTGGTCAGCTTCGTCGTCGCCGTCATCTTCGGTTGGAACCGCGTCGGCGCATAGCCCTGCGCGAGGTAGGACCCGTCGCCCTGAGAAACGCACTTCTGCCCGCCCGCCGACGTGTCGTCAAAGGTCAGTTCCAGAGGCTCCCACGCGGGACTCGGGATCGCGCGTGCCGTGGTTTCCCACTCCGCCACGCGCTCGCGCCAGTCGGGCCGATTCGCTTTGATACCCTCTTCCAGTTGCGCGATCAGATCCAGGATCGCGTTGCGCTGTTCCTGCTCGTCGGGCGAGTACACGGAGATGCAGGCCTCGTCCGTGTTATTGAGGAACGCGAGCATCTGGTAATACTCGGTGTGCGAGATGGGGTCGTACTTGTGCGTGTGGCACTGGGCGCATTGCGTCGTCAACCCGAGCACCGCGCGGCCCACAATCTCGACGCGGTTAAACTGCGCTTCCATGCGGAACTGTTCTGGATCGATGCCGCCTTCTTCATTGATCATGCTGTTGCGCAGGAATCCCGTGGCGACCAACTGGTCCTGCGTGGGGTCCGGCAGGAGATCGCCCGCGACCTGTTCGATCACGAACTGGTTATAGGGCATGTTGTCGTTGAACGCCTGCACGACCCAGTCCCGCCACGACCAGACCTGCCGCGGCTTGTCCTTCTCGAACCCGTCCGAGTCGGCATACTGCGCCGCGTCCATCCAGTCCCGCGCCCAGCGTTCCCCGTAGTGGGGCGACGCAAGCAGCCGCTCTACGAGGGACGCATACCAATCGTCCGATTCGTCCGCGACGACCTGGTCAATTTCTTCAAGCGTGGGAGGGAGGCCCGTGAGGTCAAGGCTCAAGCGGCGCAGCAGCGTCACCCGATCCGCCATGGGCAAAGGACTGAGCCCTTCCTCTTCCAACCGCTTCAGAATAAAGCCATCGATGGGATTCCGAGCCCACTCCGGGTTGTCCACGCCCGGTACCGTCGGACGCTGCGGCGGCACGAAGGACCAATGGACCGACCACTCCGCGCCCTGCGCGATCCATTCGCGGACGAGGGCAATCTCGTCTTCCGACAGGGGCTCCCCGGCTTTGGCGGGCGGCATGACCGTATCCGGGTCATGACTGGCGATCCGGCGAATCAACTCGCTCTCGTCCGGCTTCCCCGGAACAATCGCGGCGTACCCCCCGCGATCCGCGAACGCGTCCTCCTGCGTGTCAAGACGCAACTTCGCCTTCCGCGATTCCGGATCGGGACCATGGCACTGGAAACAGGCCTTGCTCAGGATAGGCTGAATCTGTTGACTGAAAGAGACAGGTTCGGCCGTAGTGGAAACCGCCACAGCGAAACCAAAAAACGGGACGATGACTCGGAACCGTATGCCCATGATCGGACGCAATTGCCTCGCAGGTTCGTTACGACTACCCGTCAATCACCAGGATGATCTCTGACCAGGACCAGAGTGCTTCAGTATAGAGGATCTTGCCGGTTTCGGAAAGTCCGCCCCATGAGAACGCTAAACCACACACGCTGCGCATTGCCCCAGTTGAAGTTTCTACGCGGACAACGGATACTTTCCACCGCGAGGGGTTTGGGTACATTCTGGATACGCCACCTGAGTATCCGGGCGAGGGAGACATGGATTTTTTCGAGGCGCAGGACCGGTTTGAGCTGGCGGACGACTTGTATCGCAACGGCCAGTACGCGCAGGCCCTGGATCAATTGTCGGATCTGGAGAAGCACTACCCCGACAACTACCGTCTGCTGAACGCCAAAGCGCGCACCCTCGCAAAACTGGGCAAAGTCCAACAGGCGCTCGTCATCTGCGACCGGCTACTCGATGAGTTCAAGTACGAAAAGGTGCGGCGCCTCCGGGACCAACTGGCGGTGGCCGTCGATATGACGGCCAAGAAGGGCAAACTGGCCCCCTTGGAGCCGCCTCCCTTGCCGAAACGTAATCCGGAACCACAAACCGCGGACGACCAGCCGCCGCCCTTGCCGATGATGCCATCCGTGCCGGACGCCATCCCCACGGCCGCACCGCCCATGCCCGCCCAGACGATCGAGCCCGGATTGTTCGAGGTGAAAGAGGAGCCTGCCATGCGGTCGTTCCGCATCAAACCGGTCCGGTTGCTGTTGCTCGTCGCCATCATCGCCGTCATGGCCCTGGGGTACCTTCCCTACTGGCTCGGCGGCGGGCTTATCGCCGCCTACTTCATCATCAAGTGGATCATCCGCGCCGCCCTGTACCGCTTGTTCACGATTCCCTTCAAGATGAAAGGAAAGGCCCTCGCCGGAGCCACGGCCGAGATTCACGGTTGGGAGTGGACCGAAAAACCGGTTCGCGCGCGACCCGCGGACGAGGACGACGAGGATGGGGAGTACGATGACGAGGAGGACGGCGATTCAGACAAGGGCCTCCGCTACGTGTGGATCGACGTCACCATCACGCCGCCCGACCGAAGCGAAGGCTTTGTCCACTGGGACCCGAGCGACCTGGCCCTTATCCCGAGCGGCGAACGGCTCAAGACACCCGACGACCACGACAAATGCTTGCAAGCGCGCGACCTACGCTTCATCCGCGACGGCCAGGAAGTCGATTACGAAGGCGAGAAATTAACGGGACCCCACCGTCTGAAACTGCTCGTCGCCGTGCCCCCCGACAAGAGCGCCTTTCGCTTCGTCTACTATTTCGAAGTCTTCGGCGAGCTGAGCCTCACCTGAGTCCGTAGCAAATCCCCCCCGGGTTGCGCCGCCGTCCTTATTGTCCCTGCCGTCCCTGTGGTCCCTTACGTCCTTGTTGTCCCTTAGGTCGCTTAGGTCCCTTAGGTCCTTTGCACGTTTCGCCATCTTCCCTTACTCCACCGTCGCCTTCGTCGCTCCTGTCGAAATCCCGCCATCCACGAGCAGCGTCTGGCCCGTGATGTACTCGCTGGCGTCGGATGCCAGAAAAACCACCGCGCCATCCAAATCGTTTGGTTGCCCTGGACGGTTTAGTGGAATCCGGTCGCAGAGATACTCCACCCATTTCTCGTTCTCATAGAGCACCGCATTCTGCGCCGTCTTGAACCAACCCGGCGCAAGGCAGTTCACCGTAATCCCGTATTCGCCCCAGTCGTC
>JAHDWY010000093.1:0-8731 GCA_023384315.1 Candidatus Hydrogenedentota bacterium
GACAAGTCCCTGTACCATCAAGATCGAGAAGGAGATGCGCGAGAAGACCGGCATGACCCAGGAACAGCGCTAAGAAATCGTGGGCATCATCGACCGCCTCGCCGCTGAGGACAACAACGAGCGGGCCCTATCGATCAAACGACTCGTCGCCTTGCAGCAGGAAGTGGACGTGTTCAAGTTTCTCGTGAACACCATGAGCAGTTATGGCGCCCGCACCAAGCCGGGCGTGCTCGAAGTGCTGATGGCCATCAACCGCGACGAAGCGATTCCCGTCGTCCGGTCCTGCGCCACCGATCAGGTGCCGTCGAATCGGGCGGCCGCGCTGAAGATCATGGGCGAAGCCAAAGACGTGGCGTCCCTCGAGACGATCGCGCGCGGCATGGTCGATATCGACGAATCCGTGCGCGTTGCCGCCGCCGCGGCGCTCGCGGCGACCGGAAGTAAGCGGGCTACCCCTTTGCTCATCGAAGGGTTGGACAATCTCGACAAGCGCATCGTCAATGCCTGTATGATGGCCCTGTCGAGCTTATGGAGCACGGAAGAAAGCCCCGTCAAGTTCGACGCGCCGGAGGGTTGGAAGTCGTTCTGGGCAGAGCGGGAAACGAGCGTGGCAGAACCCATCCGGATAGCGCAGCTCGAACCCCTCTTTGTGCCCGAGCCCGGGCAGTACGTACTGGTTCATGAATAAGCGCGCGGACCGTGCTTAGGTTAAAGGAAAGGGGATGCCGGACCGTGTCCGGCATCCCCTCTTGAGCAGTTACATTGACCACGCGGACCGCGTGACCGACCCTACACTTACCCGCGCGTTTTCTCGAATGCGGTAATCTTGTCCTCGTGCCGCAGCGTCAAGCCAATTTGGTCCCACCCGTTCAACAGGCATTCCTTCTTGAAGGGGTCTACCTCAAACGCGATGGTCGACCCATCGGGCTTGGTGATCGTCTGGGCCGGCAAATCCACGGTCAGGGAGTACCCCTCCTGGTTGCGGACTTCCTGGAAAAGTTGTTCGATAACGTTCGCCGGCAGCACGATGGGCAGCATGCCGTTGTTGAAGCAATTGTTGAAGAAGATATCCGCGTACGAAGGCGCCAGGATGCAGCGGAATCCGTAGTTCTCCAACGCCCACGGCGCATGCTCGCGCGACGATCCGCAGCCGAAATTATCCTTGGTCAGCAGGATGCTCGCCCCCAGGTACCGCGGCGCATTCATCTCAAAGTCCGGGTCGGGTGAACCGTCCGGCTTGAACCGCCAGTCGAAGAACAGGAAATCCTCGTACCCCGTGCGCTCGATGCGTTTCAAAAACTGCTTCGGGATAATCTGATCGGTATCCACGTTCAGCGCCTCCAACGGCGCGACGATCCCGGTCAATGTCGTAAAGGGCTTCATTGATTCTCTCCCACGTTACGCAGCCGCAAAGGCTGCTTCTCCGTGCTCCGATGCGGCCATGTGCCGGCCGGGCCTAGTTGTATTTCCAGTCGCGAATGTCCACGAAATGGCCTTTGATGGCCGCTGCCACGGCCATCGCGGGGCTGACGAGGTGTGTCCGTCCGCCTTTGCCCTGGCGGCCTTCAAAATTCCGGTTCGAGGTCGACGCGCAACGGTCGCCCGGTTGCAGGATATCCGCGTTCATGGCAAGACACATGGAGCATCCCGCCTCACGCCATTCGAATCCGGCTTCCTTAAAGACTTTGTCGAGTCCTTCGGCTTCGGCCTGCAATTTCACTTGCTGTGAACCGGGGACTACGAGGGCCTGCTCCACCGACGGGCTGACCTTGTAGCCCTTGACGACTTTCGCCGCCGCGCGGATATCTTCGATCCGCCCGTTGGTGCAGGAGCCGAAAAACATCTTGTTGATGGTGATCTTCTGGATCGGCACGCCTTCGGCCAGGTCCATGTACTTCAGCGCCTTCTCCGCCGCGTGACGCGTGTTGCCATCGCCGATCTCCGCGAGCACCGGTGTCGTACGGGTGACGCCCGTCACCATGCCGGGCGACGTGCCCCAGGTGACTTGCGGCTCAATTTCCGAGGCGTCCAACTCGACGACGCGGTCGTAGGCGCAACCCGCGTCGGAAGCCCAGGTGGCCCACTGCTTGGCCAGCGCGTCATGGCTCTTGCCGTTCAGGTATTCGCGACCCTTGAGATACTCGAAGGTCTTCTCGTCGGGCGAGATCAACCCCGCCCGCGCGCCCGCTTCGATGGACATGTTGCAGACCGTCATGCGGCCTTCCATGCTCAGCGATCGTATCGCGTCGCCCGTATATTCGATGACGTATCCCGTGCCGCCGGCCGTGCCGATCTTGCCGATAATGGCGAGGATGATATCCTTCGCGGTGATCCCGTGCGGCAGCGCGCCGTTTACACGGATCTCCATCGTCTTCGACTTCTTCTGCAACAGCGTCTGCGTCGCCAGCACGTGCTCCACTTCGCTCGTGCCGATGCCGAAGGCCAGCGCCCCGAAGGCGCCGTGGGTCGACGTGTGCGAATCGCCACAAACAATCGTCTGTCCCGGTTGGGTCAAGCCCAGCTCCGGCCCAATGACGTGGACAATGCCGTTGCGGCGGTCGCGCATATCGAAACAGGCCACGCCCGCCTCCGCGCAGTTCGCCTTCAACGTCTCCACCTGCTGCGCCGACATGGGGTCTTCGATGGGCTTGGAACGATCCGTCGTCGGGATGTTGTGATCCATCGTTGCAAACGTGAGGTCCGGACGGCGCACCTTGCGGCCTGCAAGCCGGAGGCCCTCGAAGGCCTGCGGTGACGTCACTTCGTGAACGTAGTGACGGTCGATGTACAGAATGCTGTCCTGGCCCGGTTCCTCGTGAACGACGTGGGCCTCCCAGATCTTTTCGTAAATGTTCTTCGCCATGGTATGAACTACCGTCCTTTGCTATTCGATCGCGTATACGCCCTCAACAGAACCATTGCTGTCGACGACGACGAGTTTGTGTCCTTGTCCCATCGGGACGCTCTGGCCATCGATTACGATGACGCCCGTCGCGATGGTGAATTGAATCGTTCCAAACGTGCAGGCCGTCACGCCCTTGGCGTAGTCGAACGTAAACGCTTCGTTGCCAATCCCCGCGGTTCCGCTGGCCTGCGCACGATCCTCGGACGAAATGATGACACGACCGCCGCGCGTGCCGCCGGGAAACGTCATGTCGCGGACCGCGATGCGCACATCGCCAAGGTCCGTGATGCCGTATCCATGTTTCGAATAGGTGACCCGGCTGGCAACGGCCTGTGGTTTTCCGCTCGCCGAAGTAGAGTCGTAACTTACTTCGGTCTCAAAATCGAGTCGGGCAAGCTTCTGGAATTCTCCACTCATGGCGGACGCCGGCTGCACGTCGCCCGCACTATCGCCTCCAGCCATCGCCACCGGGGGTTCCGGCGTGCTCACGGGCATTTCATCTTCCACCGTGCCGGCCACAGCCTCTTCGGTCTCTCCGTTTCCGACAAGGCCAAAGGTCAACTTGCTCATCAGCGAACGCTTCGGCGCATCCGCGGACTCGGATTCCTTCGCCGCGTCCTCCTGCGCTTTCGCCGCCTGCTTCTCTACTTTTCGAGCCTGTTTCTCCGCCTTTTCCTGTTCCTTCGCGGCTTGCTTGGCCTCTTTCTTCGCGGCCTTCTCTTCCGAATCGCCGCCAACAAGCCCGAAAGTCGCCTTGCTCATGAAACCGCGCTCGGGCGCAGCTTCGGTTTCGGCTGCCGGCTCGGCCTTGGCCATCTGCTCCTCGTCCTTGCGGGCCTGTTTCTCCGCCTGTTTCTGTTCCTTCGCGGCTTGCTTCTCCGCTTTCTTTTCAGCCTCGGCCTGCCGTTTGGCTTCCTTCTTGGCGGCCTTATCGTCCGCATCGCCACCGACCAATCCGAAGGTCGCCTTGTTCACGAATCCGCGCTTCGGCTCTTCCGCGGACGTGGAAGGCTCGGCCTGAGACTTCGCCATGCGCTTTTCGTCTTCGCGGGCCTGCTTCTCGGCTTTCTTCTGTTCCTTGGCGGCGCGCTTTTCGGCCTTCTTCTGCTCTTCGGCCTGCCGTTTGGCTTCCTTCTTCGCGGCCTTCTCTTCCGAATCACCGCCGACCATGCCGAACGTCGCTTTGCTCATGAATCCCCGACCGGATTCCTCTTCTTTCTTGGCCTGTTTCTCCGCTTTTTTCTGCTCTTTGGCCGCCTGCTTTTCCGCCTTTTCCTGCTCTTTATCCGCGTGCTTCTGCTCGGCGGAGGCTTCATCCTCCGAGCCGACCAGCCCGAACGTGGCCTTGTTCATGACGTTCTTTGTCGAGGCGCAGCCCGGCCCCGATACGGTCAACCCGACGACGATCGGCACGAGAAGTATCCGGGTCCAGAAACCTGTGGATCGCATGAGGACGAACTCCTTACGGTAAAATGCCTACAGAATGAATCGAAACTACGAGTTGTATTTGCGCAGTACGTCGGTGAGGGCTTCCCGCAACAATACTGCTTCACCGATGCCTTCCCGTTTCGCGAGGCGTGCGAGACCCGCCAACTGTCCTTGTGTGTAGTGGCTCGTCTTGGTCTGCATCTTCTCTTCCCTGGCCAGGCAGACCTTGTTCCGTCCCGAGACTTTGGCTCGATACAGCGCCTCGTTCACTTTTCGCACCAGCTCCGGCGCTTTCGAATCGTCGTCTGGAAAGGAAGCCACACCCGCGCTTAACGTAAGCTCCAATTCTACCTCGTGCCCGCCGGATCTGACAATGTGTTTGCGGTTGAAGGCGCGCCGTGCGTCCTCCGCCAGTAGAAACGCGTCTTCCTTTTCCACCCCGGGCATGACCGCCATGTGGGCGTCTCCGCCGTAACGCAGAACCTGCCCCCGGCCGTCAATACACTTCACCAATGACGCCGCAAACGCATCGATCACCGCATCGCCCACAGGACGTCCATGATCGTGATTGGTCCTGCCGAACCAATCAATATCGAAGAGAATCAGCGATAGCACGGAATTCCGTTCCACCGCCCGATCCAGGAGCTGTTGAAACTCCTGGGAAAAGCACTCGAAGAACGTTCGGTTTTCACTGGCGTTTGCTTGGGTTTTCATGGGGCTTACTGCTATCGGTTCGAGGGAACTTTCGTAAACTAATGCTGTTCTTATACCATTAGTTTATACATATGTCAACATACATATAATTGCGTGGTGTCCGCGTGAATTGAATTCGTTGACTTTCTAATGTAGTCAAGAAACTTGAGCTCGGCAGGTCCTGCAACCGGCCCTTCGCTCATCAGGAAGGCTTGTCAAGCGAGCTGTTTGCGGGGGGAAGTAAAGAAGGGTGAGGTCCGTGTTTTAAGAAGACTCCCGCGTGGACCAGTGCTGCCGACCAGACGATCGCAATGTGAACGACCGTCACTCGTTCCAGCACAAACCGGGCGTCGGGAACACTGATGGCGATAATTCCGGAGATGCCCGCAACCGCGAGCCCTACCGGCAGGAGTAGCGGAGGGATACGCCAGAAGTAAGCCGTGTATCCGGCGCACAGCATGAGGCACGCGGCCGAAATCGATCCCCATTTGATGCGCGTCCAGTATTGAAGCTGCGTCATCGTCGCTACCGAGATTTCGGCCGGAGTTTCCACGTGGGTGAGTTCGTGTAGCGTCATGTTCTCGACGATATCCCCGATTAACATGGCGACCGAGAGAATGAGGCCGAGAATCAGAAACGCCTTGAGCTTCACGAGCCCCGTGAATCGGTACGTGTTGAGGTGGGAGACGAAAACGATGAGGCAGGCATTAAACGCGCTGTAACACACCATAAACGCGAAATCGTATACGTTGATGGTATCGAGATTCTGACGCAACGCTTCGCCCTTTTCGGAATCGAAGGGCCCGAGAACCTTGAAGACCTCATCCGGTGAGCCGGCAAGTTCAAGCCATAGCATGGCCGATTTGAAGCCTACCGAGTTGGGGTACTGATACGGGGAGATGTCGCCGCCAGTCATGACTTGCATCACGATGACCGACAGTATCGTAGCTGACCCGGAGATCACGACCAACTTTGCTGCTGCGCGTCCGATGCTCTTCATGGGTCAACCCCTCAAGTGAACCCGCGGGTACCAGCCGCATTGGGCGAACGGCTGGTCCCTCGAAAAAAAGCGCCCCCGGGAGGTGCGCTCAGGCGTTTACACCGCTGCGAATCAGGTTTAACGCGCTTCCCGCTCTAAACCACTCGATCTGGTTCTCATTGTACGTATGGTTGACCTTGAACTCGTCGGTAGTGCCGTCGGCATGGCGCAACACAATGGTCAAGGGCTTTCCCGGTGCGAACTCCGTCAGTCCCACAATATCGATGGTGTCGTCTTCCTGGACCTTGTCATAGTCGGCCTTGTCGGCAAACGTCAGCGCGAGCATGCCCTGCTTCTTGAGGTTGGTTTCATGGATACGCGCGAAGCTGCGAACCAGGATAGCTCGCACGCCGAGATGCCGCGGCTCCATGGCCGCGTGTTCCCGGGAGGAACCCTCGCCGTAGTTCTCATCACCCACCACGACCGTCCCAATTCCCGATTCCTTATACGCTCGCTGAGTCGTCGGCACGGGGCCATATTCGCCGGTGAGTTGATTCTTCACCTTGTTGGCTTCGTCGTTGAACGCGTTGATGGCGCCGATGAAGCAGTTCTCAGAAATGTTGTCGAGATGCCCCCGGTACCGCAGCCACGGCCCGGCCATGGATATGTGGTCCGTCGTGCACTTCCCCTTTGCCTTGAGCAGGAGGCGCAGGCCCGCTAAGTCCGTACCTTCCCACGCGGGGAAGGGATCAAGGAGTTGGAGGCGCTTGGAGTCGGGTTTGACAACGACTTCCACATGGCTACCGTCCTCTGCGGGCGCTTGATACCCCGGATCCTCGCACGCAAACCCTTTGGCGGGCAATTCCTCGCCGGATGGCGGGTCGAGTTTGACCTGCTTCCCGTCTTCCGTAGTTAACGTGTCCGTCAGCGGGTTGAACCGCAGGTCGCCCGCGAGTGCCAGCGCGGTGACCAGTTCCGGCGATGTGACAAAAGCATGCGTCTTCGGATTGCCGTCGTTGCGCTTCGCGAAGTTGCGGTTGAAGGACGTGACGATTGTATTTGGTTCGTCGTCGCCACCATGACGGTGACGTGCCCATTGACCGATGCACGGGCCGCAAGCATTGGCGAGCACCACGCCGCCGATGGCTTCAAAGTCCTTGAGAATGCCGTCGCGTTCCACCGTGTAGCGGACTTGCTCCGAGCCCGGCGTGATGGTGAATTCGGCCTTCGCTTTGATGCCCTTCTCGCTGGCCTGACGCGCCAGAGACGCGGAGCGTGACATGTCTTCGTACGAAGAATTCGTGCAGGACCCGATAAGCCCCACTTCAATGGTCGTCGGCCAGTCGTGTTCCTTGGCCGCCTCCCCGAGTTTTGAAATGGGCCAGGCCAAGTCGGGCGTGAACGGGCCGTTTACGTGGGGCTCCAGCGTGCACAGGTCGATCTCGATGAGCTGGTCGTAGTATTCCGATGGATTGGAGTAGACCTCCGGGTCGGGCCGGAGATGCGCCCGATGAGCCTCAGCCGCCTCCGCCACGTCGGCCCGATCCGTTGCGCGCAGGTACCGCGCCATAGAGTCGTCATACGCGAAGATCGAGGTTGTCGCACCAATTTCCGCACCCATGTTGCAGACGGTGCCTTTGCCCGTACACGACAGAGACTCCGAACCGGGGCCAAAGTACTCGACAATCGCGCCAGTGCCGCCCTTTACGGTGAGAATACCAGCGACCTTCAGGATGATGTCCTTAGCCGAAGCCCAGCCACTAAGTTTTCCGGTCAGGTGGACGCCGATGACCTTCGGAAACTTCAGTTCCCAAGCCATCCCCGCCATCACGTCGACCGCGTCCGCGCCGCCCACGCCAATGGCAATCATGCCAAGTCCGCCCGCATTCGGCGTGTGGGAGTCCGTGCCGATCATCATGCCGCCGGGGAAGGCGTAGTTCTCGAGCACGACCTGGTGAATGATCCCCGCGCCCGGTTTCCAGAAGCCGATGCCGTACTTATCCGAAACGGACGACAGAAAATCGTAGACTTCCTTGTTGACGTCGAGTGCAGTCAGCAAGTCCTCGCGCGCGCCGACTTTCGCCTGAATGAGGTGGTCGCAATGGACCGTCGACGGCACCGCCGTCTTGGCCCGGCCGGCTTGCATGAACTGCAGCAACGCCATCTGGGCCGTGGCATCCTGCATGGCGACCCGATCGGGCGCAAAATCCACGTAGGATTCGCCCCGCGTGTAGGCCTTCTTCGCGGCGCCGTCAAACAAGTGCGCGTAGAGGATCTTCTCCGTCAGGGTCAACGGCCGGCCAAGCACCTTTCGCGCCGCCGCGACGCGGTCCGCGATGCGGCCGTACACCGCCTGTATCATGTCAACGTCAAATGCCATATCTTCACCTCGCCTGTCGCAGGGATTCCCTGATCATGTGCCGATCAACGCGAACCTGCATTCTATAACGGTTTCGCGGATTGGGGCAAATCGGGACCCCGTGCAACCTTTACCTTGCGACCGGTGTCGACGCAAACGGGGCTTCGTCGTCCGTCGCTTTCATTTCATCGTCGAGCAATGGAAGGCCTGTATCGAAGAGCCGGTTAAACGCTACACGAAAAACGTTCACGAGACTGAGCGTGGGGTACACCGCGTCGTTGTCACCGTTGGCCGGCTGCGGAAAACGGGCGGCGATCAGATTCGCATAACGTCTATCGACGCCGGCATCGCTCGGCTGGAGTGAAAG
>JAHDWY010000093.1:8741-10411 GCA_023384315.1 Candidatus Hydrogenedentota bacterium
AGCGGCGCGCCCCGGCTCGAAAAGACGAGAACTGCGCAGGGCCGGCTCGACTGCCCCGCGACCACCTCGGCGATTTCGGTCACGATGCGGTTCGTGAAAAAGAGCTGGTCGAGATAAGCCTCCCGAAATTCAACGTCTTCACCCCGCATGCCCCGCTGTACCGAGAGCGACCCCGGCCCGAACGGTTGTGCGCGGCCCCCGTCCCGGGTGAAAAGGTATGGCGGTTCCGGGATGAGCAGATTGGCGAATACGAAACGCGGCTGCTCAGATTTCTCGCCGCGAATCCGTTTCAACGCATCGACGGCGTGGAGGATGCGCGTCCGGCGAAAGGCGTAGTGCCAGTAGGCGGGGTTTCGGTATCGGAGAAAATACACCGCTTCCATAACGCGGGATGCCACAGTTCTTCCGGCGAGCACCATTTCGAACTCGCCGGGCGAACGTGGCGGCTCCAGACGCGCGTCGACGGCCGGCTCGTCCAACTCCAGCGACTGGACGCCGGGGGACAGGGCGATGATGCGATACCCCTGGGAACGAAGAAACGAAAAGACCCGGTTCGAATGATACAAGTCGAGGACGTTGTCCACGGTACCTTCGGCGCGGTCGGAAGCCACCACCAAGTTCTCGAGATAGTCGAGGTTCAAGCAACCGGTCAACGAGTACGCCGGAACCGAATAGTTTGAAGTGCTGCCCTGCGCAATTTCGAACCCCAAGTCGCGAAGGGCGCTTTCAAATGCCATGTTGTTGAATCCGTACGTGGTGCGCAGAACATCGGAACGGGCATAGCCGTCCAGACAAATCACGTAAATATCCGGCATTTCCGCATCGTTTTCCACGGCAGGAGCGATATCCATGGGAACGACGTCTACTTCCGGCACCGGGGTGCGGTTGAACAACACCACGCCGCAATACAATGCGATTAGAATTCCGGCAAACCAGTTCGCCGAAGGGGTCAACGCGCGATAGTCGCTCCTCGAACGCAGGACTCCGTACACGACGAAGCACGTAATGACGAGGTAGACCGTTATGATCCAGGCGGCGCGCCGTCCAAAGACGGGGGCCAGCAGGAAGGTGGCGACAACGAAACCCACCAATGCAACAGGCACCATTACCAGTGCAAAATTCCCCATCGCGCGCTTGCTTTTGCGATAGCGGTATAGGTATCCGCCGATTCCCAAGAGCACCAGCCCGGCATAGGCCACATAAAACGTGGACGGGGACCACGAAGAGAGCAGGGGCACGACGGCTGCGATCGCGTCCTCCAAAACGCCCCACAACACGATGAAAGCCAGGACCAGCGCCGACGCGACGAACCCGGCGCGATACCGGTCGCGCAGAAGGACCCAACACAGGATCCAAAGCATGGCAGCGCAAGCGGTGAGTACCATGGCTGGACGTACGAGCACGTGGAGGGGCGTCACGGAGGCATTCTGGGCGTAGAGCCCCAGTAGCGGCGTCAGAGACAACATCATGGGATGTAGAACACGAACGGTGCGCAAATTTTCCAGGGCACGTTCGCCGACACCAGTGCTCATTGATTGTTTACAGCCTTTCCCAGTCCGCGATTGGGCCGTATCGTATCAGATTCCACAGAACGGAATCATCCGGCGGATTCGCCATTGAGTATCGAACAAATTCAAAGTGCGTTTATTGAGAAGTAAACTCGCGACGGG
>JAHDWY010000094.1 GCA_023384315.1 Candidatus Hydrogenedentota bacterium
CGCAATTTCGCGCCCAATTACAGCCCGTTGCACGTGAACGTGCAGAAGCGTGCCGTATGCAAACAAAGTCTGGGTACTCATGCTGATGGGTCGCTCCGCCCGTTTGTCCCGCCCATCCATCATATCAGAGAATGCCCGTCTTGGCACTTTCCCCGCGAAACATGCTATATTCCGCTGTTCCCAGTATCGAACACTGCGCAGTACTCTTTTGTCAGGCCGCCCGCCCAACGCGCCAATCCGATTTCCAACCGCGCCGGGGCTGACGCCATCCATCAGGACACGGCATGAAACCATTTGACGAGGAACTGGTCTCCGGCAGCATTGTCCGCTCCGTGTGGAAGCTGTCGTGGCCCATCGTGCTCATGAATCTCATCAACGGGATTCATGGCATGGTGGACCAGGTGCTCGTGGGCCATTACGTGCAGGAGCACGAAGCCAACGCGGCCATCGGCGTGGCGTGGAACCTGTTCTTGTTGATCGTCGTCTCGCTGGCGTCGTTGTTTCACGGCATGGGCGTGCTCATCGCGCAGTACGCCGGACGGCGCGACCGTGAAGCCATGGCGGTCGTGCTTTATCAGACCATCCTCTGCACGCTCTACCTCGTCCTGTTCGTTGTAGCGCCGCTGGGGTATCTGTGTTCACCTTTACTTCTGCGGCTGGTCAACGCGCCACCCGACGTGCAGCACTACGCTTTGCCCTACCTGCGCATCATGTTCCTGTTCGGCGTGCCCTTATCGATGAACTTCCTGCTCGGCACCGCCATGCAAACCAGCGGCGATCCCAAGACTCCCCTCAAGCTCGTCGTGCTCAGCACCATTCTCAACGTTATCTTCAGCGCGGTGTTTATTGTCGGACTCGGACCCTTCCCCGCAATGGGTCCGGCCGGCGCGGCGCTGGGCACTTGCCTGGCCCCCATTCCCGGCATCATCATCGCACTCGCTCTCATCCTGAAAGGCCGTTTAATTCTTCAGTTTCCCAAGGAATGGTCGCTCAAACCGGATTTCGACGTGGTCCGCAGCATCACGCGTATCGGCATTCCCACCGGGATCAACGGCGTCGTGCTGAACATCGGGGGCATCTGGCTCTACCGCTACATCGGCGGTCTGGATCACGGCGGCGCCGCCATGGCCTCGTACACCATCTGCTACGCGCAGCTTTTCTCGTTCGTCACCTGGGCATCGCTGGGATTGCGCGGCGCATCCGCCGCCTTGATGGGGCAGAACATCGGCGCGGGCAAGACCGATCGCGGCCGCCGCGGCGTCCACGTTGCCGCGCTCATGGGCACGACCTGGGCGGTAATCTGGGGCATCGCCGTGTGGAACCTCCCGGAGGTGTTCCTGGGCATCTTCAATTTGCAGGACCCCATGGTCGTAACCTTTGGCACGGCCCTGCTGCGTTATCTCGCGATCTCGGGCATTTTTCTCTCCGCCGCACTCGCGCTGACCGGCGGCCTGATTGGCGCCGGCGACACGCAAAAACCCATGTGGATCGCCATCGTCACGCAGATTATCATTCTGTTAGGCGTCTGCCAACTCTACGCAGCCTTCGACCGGCTCTCCGCCAACGCCATCTGGCAGGCAATCCTTATCAGCCACTTCAGTCGCTACGTCCTCACCCACATCGTCTTTCGCCGCGCAAAATGGAAACCCCTCGTTTTCTGATTTCCACATCTTTTACCGCGCCCGCAACACCAGGAATCCGCAAGACCAGACTCGCGACCAACATCGGTATCGGGTTCGGGCACATCGCCGCCGCGAAACCCGACGACGCGTCAACCCTGCGGCACGCCAACGTTCGAGCTGGTATAGGCCAAGCGCTTTCTAATTTCGATACCGATAGCGATACCGATACCGAGAATAGTGTGTGGTGCTAATAAGCTCGAGCCCCGCGATCAGGAGAAATCCTGAACCAAACCAAAAACGGCGCCCGGATCTTTCTCGAACCAGGCGCCGCAAATATTTTCAATTCGCAATTCTTAATTCATAATTCGTAATTCAATCTCACTCTTCTTCCGAATCCGCGTCCGGGCCGGCCTCTGCGCCGCCCGCGAGTTCAGCCGCTTCATCCGCGACCTGGTCCTGCTTTTCTTCCGCGATGGCGCGGGCTACCGCGCTGACCTTCGCGCCTTCCGACGGCGTCATGACCTTGACGCCCTGCGTGTTGCGGCCGATGGTCCGCATGTCCTTCACCGCCGTGCGAATAATGATGCCGTCCGTACTGACCACGACGATTTCGTCCTGATCGTCTACCGTCATCATTCCGACCACGTTGCCGTTGCGCTCGGTGGTCTTGATGTTGATGATGCCCTGGCCGCCGCGATGCTGGAGCCGGTATTCACCGACCTTTGTGCGCTTGCCGTACCCGTTCTCGGTGACGCTCAATACCGTCATATCGTCGGCGGCGATGGACACGCCAATCACGCGATCGCCTTCCGCCATGCGGATACCAATGACGCCGCGCGCGGTACGTCCCATGGGCCGTACGTCCTTCTCGGGGAAGCGGATCGACATGCCGAGATACGTGGCAATGAGGATATTGTCTTCGCCGGACGTAATGGACACCTCCATGAGCATGTCGTCTTTATCGAGGTCCATGGCGATGATGCCTGTGGCCCGGGGATTGCTAAAGGCTTTGAGCGCGGTTTTCTTCACGACGCCCTTCTCGGTCACCATAAAAACGAACTTGCCCTCTTCGTCGAGATCCCGCACGGGCAAACTGGCCGTGACCACTTCCTCGCCGCTCAGATTGAGCACGTTGACGATGGCGCGGCCCTTGGCCGTGCGGCTGGCCTTTGGCAGTTCATGCACCTTGCGCCAATACACCCGGCCCGTATTGGTGAAGAACAGCAAGTACTCGTGGGCGGAAGCGATGAAGAGATCCTTAACGAAATCTTCTTCCTTCGTCTCCATACCGGTCACGCCGCGGCCGCCGCGCCGTTGCTTTCGGTAGGCGCTGACGGGCACGCGCTTGATGTACCCCTGGTTGGATACCGTGACGACCATATCCTCGTCGGCGATGAAATCTTCGACGCTGAACTCGGACCGCTCGCCCAGGATCTGCGTGCGCCGGGCGTCGCCATATTTCTCTTTGACTACCAGAATTTCCTTGCGCACTTCCGCGAGGATGGTTTTCTCGCTGGAAAGGATCTGCCGGAACATCTCGATCTGCTTGAGCAGGTCCGCGTACTCCTTCTCCAACTCCTCGCGTTCGAGACCGGTCAAGCGTCGCAGGCGCATGGCCAGGATGGCGTTCGCCTGAATGTCGGTAAACGCGAACCGCTCCTTCAACCGCTCCCGCGCAATGTCCGCGTCGTCCGACCCGCGAATGATGGCGATGACTTCGTCGATATGATCGATAGCCTTCAGCAAGCCCTCGACAATGTGCGCCCGCGCTTCGGCCTGGGCCAGGTCGTATTCGGTCCGGCGGCGGATAATCTCCGCGCGGTGCTTGACGTAGTACTGAACGACCTCGACCAGCGACAGCACGCGCGGCTGGTTGTCCACCAGCGCCAGCATGAGAATGCTGAATGTGTCCTGCAATTGCGTGTGCTTGTAGAGCTGGTTCAGGATTACCTGCGGCTCGTCGCCCTTGCGCACCTCGATCACGATCCGCATGCCGTCGCGGTCGGACTCGTCGCGCAAGTCGGTGATGCCCTCGATAGCCTTGGAACGAACCAACTCGGCAATATTCTCAATCACGCGCGACTTGTTGACCTGATACGGAATCTCCTGAACGATAATCCGGTCCTTGCCGCTCGTTTCGTCGTGTTCGATGGCGACTTTCGCGCGCACCACAATACGTCCGCGCCCCGTGCGGTAGGCCTGTGCCAGCCCCTCCGTGCCGTAGATAATGCCGCCCGTCGGGAAATCGGGCGCATGGATGAAGCGCATGAGATCCTTGGTCTTGGCATCCGGGTTGTCGATGTAATGCACGACCGCGTCGCACACCTCGTTGAGATTGTGGGGCGGACAACTCGTCGCCATACCGACGGCGATTCCGTAGGAGCCGTTGACCAGCAAGTTCGGAATTGCGGACGGCAACACGACGGGTTCCTGAAGCCTCCCGTCGTAGTTGTCCTGCGTATCGACCGTTTCCTTCTGAATGTCGGCCAGCATTTCGGACGTAATCGCCGTCATCCGGGATTCCGTGTATCGCATGGCCGCCGGACTGTCGCCGTCGATGGAGCCGAAGTTGCCTTGTCCGTCGATGAGGGGATACCGCATCGACCAGGGCTGCGCCATGCGAACCAGCGTGTCGTAGAGTGCCTGATCGCCATGAGGATGGTACTTGGCCATGGTATCACCGACCGTCGCGGCCGACTTGCGGTATCCGCGATTGTGAACGAGGCCCAATTCGTGCATGGCAAAAAGAATGCGTCGATGAACCGGTTTGAGCCCGTCGCGCACATCCGGCAGCGCCCGGCTCACGATGACGCTCATGGAGTAGTCCATGAACGAGGTTTTCATCTCCTGTTCAATCGCGATCGGTACAATTCGTTCGGTCGGTGTGTCCATTTCTTCCTCTTGGGTTCTCCCAAACGCTCGCGCGCCGCAATCCGGCGCGGAACAGCGCCGCTAGATGTCGAGGTTGCGAACGTCCAGCGCGTACTTCTCGATAAACTGCTTCCGGGGTTCCACGAGGTCGCCCATCAAGGTCACAAACATCTGATCCGCGACGACCTCGTCGTCAGCGCTGACTTGGAGTACCGTACGCCGCGCGGGGTCCATGGTTGTCTCGTGCAACTGGTCCGGGTTCATTTCACCAAGACCCTTGTAACGGGTGACGTCGACACCTTTGCGCGCCACTTCAATGAGCCGGTGCCGCAAATCGAGGATGTTGTCGGTCTCAAACACGAACTCACCTTTGTCCGTCTCGAACCGGAAGGGCGGTTCACCCAGCGCAGCGATCGGCTCGTCGTGGGTGGCGAGCACTGCAAACTCGTGACTGTGGAACAGAGCCAGGTCGACCTGGCCCTCTTTGCGCACGACGCGCTTCTTCTCGGTGCCGTTGCCGTCCCCATTTTCGATGAGGTCCATTTGTTCCCGGTGCGTGTCGATGGCCTCGAGGTCGCCGAAGAGGTCGACCAATTCCGCATCGGTCAACAAACCGGGATCCACCCGCTTCTCCTTGGGGAGCGCCATGCACCTGGTGATGGCGTCGCGGTCAGCGCCGTACACGCGTTCGAGCCGGTCAAAAAGCCGGTCGCGTTCCAGTGCCGCCTGGACCGCCCGCTGGAGCGTCTTCAACGTAACCGGCGTCGGTTTGTTCGAGCCGTTCAGCGACGTCAGCGTGTGGTTGTCAAGGAGCGAATCGAAGAGATAGCGCTCCATCTCTGCCTCGTTTCGCAGATACTGTTTCTTCTTGCCCTTCTTCAACAGGAAGAGCGGCGGCTGGGCGATATAGAGATGGCCGCGCTTAATCAATTCCGGCATCTGGCGGAAGAAGAACGTGAGGAGCAGGGTGCGGATGTGCGCCCCGTCCACGTCCGCGTCCGTCATGATGATGACCTTGTGGTACCGGAGATTCTCGATTTTGAAATCATCCTTGCCCACGCCGACGCCGAGCGCCGTGATGATGGATCGGATTTCATTGTTCTTAAGCATTTTGTCCGCGCGGGCTTTTTCGACATTAAGGATCTTGCCGCGAATCGGAAGAATCGCCTGAAATTTGCGGTCCCGGCCCTGTTTGGCCGAACCGCCGGCGCTGTCACCCTCAACGATGTAGATTTCGCACAGCGATGGGTCCTTCTCGGAACAGTCCGCCAGCTTGCCCGGCAGCGACATGGAATCGAGCGCGCCCTTGCGCCGCGTCAAGTCGCGAGCGCGCCGTGCGGCTTCGCGTGCGCGTGCGGCTTCGGCAGCCTTGTTCACGATCCGGTTTGCGACCGTGGGATTTTCTTCAAAGAAAGTCTGAAGCCCTTCGTACACCAGCGAGTTCACGATGCCAAGAACTTCGCTGTTGCCAAGCTTCATCTTGGTCTGGCCCTCGAACTGGGGGTCCTGGATCCGGACCGAAATGATGGCGGTCAACCCTTCGCGCGCGTCGTCGCCCGAAACCTGGTTGCCTTCGTTCTTCCGGAACAGGTTGTTGCGTTTGGCGTAATCGTTGATCGCCTTGGTCAAGGCGGTCTTGAATCCACTCAGGTGTGTGCCGCCTTCGTGGGTGTTGATGTTGTTCGCGAAACACTGGATGGCTTCGGAATAGGTCGTGTTGTACTGCGCCGCCACTTCCACCTGGACCATATCCTTTTCGGCTTCCAGGTAGATGGGTTTGCGATGCAGCGTTTCACGGTTATCGTTGAGGTACGACACGAACTCGCTGATACCGCCCTTGTATTGCATCACTTCGGGCTCTTTGTCGTTCCGCTCGTCCTCGAAAATGATCTTGATGTTCTTGTTCAGGAAGGCGAGTTCCCGCAAGCGCGTCATGAGGGTCTCGGCCTTGAACACCGTGTCCTCGAAAATGTCTGGGTCCGGCTTGAAGGTTACCCGCGTTCCCGTCGAGGTGGTCTTCTTGCCGCGCTCCAGGGGGCCGGCGGGGATGCCCCGGTTGAAGCGCATCATGTGCGCGTAGCCCGCCTGCTTGACCTCGACCTCGCACCACTCCGAGAGCGCGTTTACGCAGGAGATACCCACGCCGTGCAATCCGCCCGAAACCTTGTACGCCGAGTTGTCGAACTTGCCGCCCGCATGAAGCGTCGTCATGACGACTTCAAGGGCCGTCTTTTTCTTGAACTTCGGGTGGTTGCCCACCGGTATACCGCGTCCGTCGTCGATCACGGAGATGGTGTTGTCGATATGGATGACAACCTGGATCTTCGTACAATACCCGGCGAGGGCTTCGTCAATGCTGTTATCGACGGCTTCATAGACGAGGTGATGGAGGCCGCGCGTACCCGTGTCGCCGATGTACATGGCGGGCCGTTTCCGGACGGCCGACAACCCCTCCAGTACCTGGATCGATCCTGCATCGTAAGTTTTGTCTGTCATTCACGTTACCTCGGTATCGTAGAGTGCGGAATTCGGGGCTCCCCGATGAACGGCTTAGTATAGCAAAATGGAGGCGTGAAAACAACAGAAACCGCAATATTTAGAGGATTTTCAGCGGCCCTTATACGCCATCTTGTGACGGCGGAGCGGGGGAGTCATCCCCGAGCAGAATGAAGATGTCGGACACCAATTCCTGGCCCGCCATCTGGTTGATCCGGCGGATGATGTCCCACTTGTAATAGGCGAATTTGTTCATCCAGACCGGGCTGTACGCCTCAATATAGAGGGTCTGATCCTTTACCGTTTGCGGGTGCCCATGGCCGCACAAATACTGCCCCGCCAGTTCCGGCCACCGCTCCCAAATCTGCGCCTGTTCCAGTTGCTTCCCAAGCCGGGACTTCTTCTTCAGCGACGCAATAATCTCCCCAACGCCGGTCGGGTCCTGCTTTTCAGAATCGCGTTTCTTACGGTTTGCCATGGGATAACTCGGACGTGCGGACACCACGTTGCTGCTCGAAAGCTTATTCTATCGCGATCCCTACCTCACCCGCCACCCGCAGCCGCACGCGGCCCACGCTGCGCATTCACTGCGCGAATTTTCCCGCACCATTCGTCCGCCCACATTTGCACGTCACCAACTTCTACCCTGGGGCGCGATGCTGTTGACCGCCTCGAGGGAAGCGGATTACATTCAAGGAGAGGATTCTTGTGCTGGTTATCCATTTGCTCAAGAGCCCGGCGGCAGAAAGGCATAGCCAATGAATCATTCAACGACGGTGCTGGCCCTGTTAATTCTCGTGCTCCTTACCGCATCGTCGGGCGCCGACTTGCTCGACAGCAAGTTGGTGACGATCGACTTCACCAACCCGCGTGACGTCGCGAAGCAGGCAACGTGGACCGATCCAAAGGTGGTCCAAGCGAGTGAACAGGGTCTGTTGCTTGCCTGGGATAAAAGGCCTTTACGCTCGAAAGACATACCGGAGAGTGAACGGGGAACATTCACGAAGAACGTAATCGTTCACATCGAGCCGGTTCCGGTGGGATGGTCTTGGCGACCGGTAACGTCCGTGTGGGTACGCGCGGAGGTGACGCCGCCGGGTGCGTTTGTCTTTTTGCCGGACACCACCGTGTATCCGCCAGGCGAAATGTTTGCGCGATTCAGCCCGGACCTCAAGAATTGGTCATCGTGGCTAGCCCTGGAGCGGATACCTCCCGACATCTAAACAGACCCTCGACAGATCTATCAAATTTCGCTCCAAGCGCCGGCCGCGGATCAGGCGGCGTACGAGGCCAAGTTGAGAGAGTATGCTGAGAAGAATGTTCCATGGAAGAGCGATGAGGAAGCTGCGGTCGAGTGGATACTGAAACAGCAACCGGATTTCTTTTCGAAACAGATTCCGTTCATCGGATACGTGCAATTGAAATTTGAGATTGCCTTGAAAGGGGATCAGCGCATTGAATGCCTCGAATTCAGGCTAAGCTACCAAACTGGAGGCATGCACAGTATTCCCAGAGACGAGAGTGTCTACAAGGATCGAAACGGCCCCTGGAGGTTCAGAGCAAAATGAAAGTCATTCCTGCCGCAGCCGCCATTCTGCTCGCTCCGGTTTTGCTATGTGGTGCCGTCTGCAACCGCGTGGAATTCCCGCCAGTCAACAGCACGCTGTTGAACCCGAGCGGAAATTTCACCTTGTATGTCAGTAATCAGAGCTTCGCCATTAGCCCCGTTGACATCAAAGTGCAGATTGATGGCGAGGTCGTTGTGCATCAGAACTTCGACGTTGGAACCCAGCACAACTGGAAAAAGTTCGGGATCGCACTGCCGCCGGGCGTCCACTCCCTTACGGCCACGTCAACGAAAGGTGATGCAACGCTTGAGCAAGAGTTCACGGTAACCGGGGAGCATTGGGCGGTCGTCGACTATTGGTACTACCCGGAAGTCACGGGTGGCGCGGGTCCGACTCCGAGAACGCTCAGCTTCAGCATTCAGGACAGTCCCATCGGGTTCATGTAAGTGCGGCGAACGGACTGCAAGTTTCACGGTCCAGGCGCCACCCGAGCCGCAACCGCGGCAGGCCACCCTACAGAGCGCCGGGAGACCTGTTGTGGTGGGATTGGCCGGATCTCCGTTGACGGCATCGGGACGCCAGCATATACTGAATCCAGGTGGAGTACCGGGGGCTTGTGCCACGTCAATTGGGGAACCGATCCACCATTGAATTAACCGGGGCCAAGCCTTTTTGCCACAATCCCGAATGGGGTCGTGTCTGAAGACTGGTGGCGAGCAATCGGTTGCTCAACGACATGCGTACACGTCGCGGGCGCCGCCGCCCTGTTGGTATGGGCAGGCGGTTCTCGCGCTAAACATGGAGGGAGTCAGGATGAGTCATGTGAAACGGTTGACCAAGGTGAAGCAGACGCCGGCACTGGCGGCGGGCGGAGATATTGCGGACTGCTTCAGGGGGTTCATCAACGGCGAGTACCCGTTCTTCGGCGTACCCAGCTTTGTGGACTGCCTGAAGTGTTCGAAAGGCGGCGGTAGCTGCGCCGAGCCTGAGTAATCCATCCTGAAGCCCCGGCTCCCTCGGCGGAGCCGGGGCTTCTTCTCTGATGTGATCTACAGATTCGCTTCGCAAAGTCAGGCGACTCTGCTTACCACCCCCGCTTTGACCGAAAACCGGGCACAATCTTTGGGGAACAGGCCTTCCTTGTCCGTTAAGTCCGTCGTGGTCATGATGCATTGAACTTGCGCGGACAGCGTTTCTACCAACCGGCGCGACCGGTTGGCGTCCAGCTCAGAGAAGACATCGTCTAGCAGGAGGATGGGGTATTCCCCGACGCGCGCGCGGATCAATTCCAGTTCGGCCAGTTTCAATGCAAGCGCGGCGGTCCGCTGTTGCCCTTGCGAAGCGAAGGGCCGGGCGGCCTTCTCGTCGACGGCGAACAACATGTCGTCGCGATGGGGCCCATGCGTCGTAACGCCCTGGCGGAGGTCGTTCTCGCGGGACGCGGCCAGCACCTCGATAAAGGGCGTGCCGTCGCGCACGTCGGGCCGGTAGGTGAGCACCATGGGCTCGTGTCCGGCAATGGCCGAATACGCGGCGGCGGCATTGGGCGCGAGGGCCTCCACGAATTGCCGGCGCTCGTCCATGAGCACGGTGCCATGCGTGGCGAGTTGCTCGTCCCACACGTCCAGCAACGCGGCATCCGGACGTGGTTGGCGTAGAAGCTCGTTCCGTTGACGCACGACGTTTCGGTACTGCTGCAAGGCATGCAGGTAACTCGGGCTGAGTTGCGATAGCTCCATATCGAGAAACGTACGACGTTGCGACGCCGAGCCACGCACGAGGCCTACGTCTTCCGGCGAGAA